>CAMWMT010000276.1 GCA_947175375.1 uncultured Clostridiaceae bacterium
GCCTCAATCAATACGTTCATTAAAAAGCCAGATAATTTTTCGTTTTCCAGTTTCCAGGCTGAAAAACCATCTCCATTTTTGTGCCAGTATACAGGAGGATCATCTTCCTGCAAATCTTCTACACGGATACCAAACTCGCCCACCCCACCTGCATAATCACTGCCGATCACAAAGTAATCGTCAACCTTCTTCGGCCACTCCTCTACCGGGAGCTGAAACAACTCATAAAGTGCGCGTTCATACTTTCCAAGACGCTTTGACCATCGGTCTTTTCGTTCATCAATCATTTCCTGTAACTGGTCATAGAGGGTGCACGGAATACACTCAGCTGCTTTATGAGCCATTTTTCCAACCCAAAGATTAGATGTCCCCAAAAGAGGACAGTCAACCATCAATTCCATAAATTCTATGTAGTTTTTGGGCAAGTCTATATTTTTATCCTGCTTTATCTTTTTAAGCCATTCCCTGCCTGTGGGCTGGTCATAGCCCAATATTTTTAGCATTGCGACAGCAGATAAATCATAATTCATACTCGTTCCTCCTGCTTACTCAATCACCATGTTGTAATATTCTTCTCCATTATACTCGTCAACATATGGAACTAAACCAAACTCATCCAAAAGCCCTTCAATAGGAACTTGTGTGAGATTTCTGGGAAAGGCATCTTCATGCGTTTCTTCTGGAGTATTTTCCCTATTGTTTTTCCCATCTTTGGAATCTGTTGTTCTTCAGATTCCAGGCTCTCACATCCGCTCAGAGATATCAGACAGATTTAAAACTTACAGTTCGATATCAACCTGATAATCTTCATCAATCAGAAGATATCTGACTTCGTAATGACGACATAGGTCAAGCATTTTAGCATTATCTTTGAGTACCGTTTCCAGTGTACAGCCCTCATCCTCTATCCGGTTTTCCACAACATTTGCATACGCTTTGATATCATTGAAATGATTTGTAATATATTTTCTACTCATAACCAGGCAGTAATATTTTATACCATCCAGATATTCCTGTTCAAAATCTTTCGGCCAGTCAAATGGAATATAACAGCCTTCAACAATAAGATTTTGCTTATTCTCAATAGCTGTTTTTATCATTTCACAGACAATCGGCCATAAATAATCCGTCAATGCTCTATCATCGCTCATCGGTGTAAGCGTAGTATTTCCACTGCGAATAAGACCCATTTTCAGATGATCTATGGATAGATACGGATATTTATATTTTTCCAGTAATTTTTGAGCAAGTGCTGTTTTCCCTGTGTGAGATGCTCCTGCTATTAAAATAATCATTTCATTCTCCTTCAAATCTATATCAAACAATTCTTTTATGATTTTTCCAGAATTCTATCGTTTCCTGTACATCTGCTTCATCTTCAAATAAATCCAAGGCTTTTCCCACTTCGATAGCAAAATCGACATATGCGTTCGGCCTTGCTGTAATTACATTTCCATCGCTGACACAATCAAAGTTACTGGAATGTGTGGAAGAAATACTTTGCAAAATTCCCGCCTTATCCAATATATCCACACCTGCGCAGATTCCCGCAATGATAGCTTTTTTATCATTCAATATTTTCAGCATATCTAAAACATTTTTATTGTCAATATTGGCTATATCGCCGCCAGGTACTATAAAACTTCGAACTGTTGAACAATCCAGTTCATCAATGGAAATATCGCAATGAATTGAATAACCTTCCATAGCCCGGATTGTCCGGTCCTGAGCAGAACACAGCAGCATTTCACACTTTGTAAGTTTCATAAAATAATTTAAGATAACAATTTCGTAAATACAGCAATCATCATATAAAAGAATAGTATCGTTCATCTTCTCTTCCTTTCCAAAGTTTCAGTCTACAAATCTGATAAGAGCATTATACACAATTTTATGTAAAGAAAAAAGAACAGTTTTGCAATAAAGGGAATTGATTACTTGAGGTGGGAAAGAATAAGTAGTAAAATTTAAAAAAATTACTCAGGAGAGATTTTATGTGCGGCAGATATTATGTGGATGATGAGACAGCCAGGGAGATTGAAAAGCTGGTTCGGCAGATGGATGAAAGGAAAAGGCGGGAATCTTTACAGGCTGTAAGCAGGATCGTGGCTCAGGATATCTATCCGGGGAAAGACGCACCGGTGCTGTCCGAAAAAGACGGCTCCATATACTGCGGATGGCAACACTGGGGATTTCCTGGGTTTGAAGGGAAAAAGCTGATCTTTAACGCCAGATGCGAGTCTGCTCTGGAAAAGCCTATGTTCCGGGACAGTATCCTTCACAGGCGTATCGTGATCCCTGCGTCCTGGTTTTACGAATGGAATCCCAGGAAAGAGAAGAATATATTTTACAGGAACGATATGCCGATCCTGTTTATGGCAGGATTCTGCAGGCGATACGAAGATGGGGAGCATTTTGTGATCCTTACGACCGCCGCAAACGTTTCCATGGAGCCGGTACATGACCGGATGCCGCTGGTTCTGGAGCAGCAGGAAATTACAGAGTGGATGCTGGATAATACGAAGACAGAAAGCATCCTGCACAAAACGCCCTGCCTCCTGGAGAGGAAAACGGACTATGAACAGCTGAGCCTGTTCTGAACGACATTTCAGTTTCACAAGAGTGGTTCTGATTAACAGATATTACCGCTTGAAACAGGAACGTATGTTTGTTATAATGTTTTTACAGGAGGTGAACATACGTTTGAGTAGTATCATTTTTCATATAGATGTCAACTCGGCCTTCCTTTCCTGGGAGGCCGTTTACCGTCTGGCTCATAAAGGCGGAAAGCAGGATCTGAGGGAGATCGCCTCTGCAGTAGGTGGAGATATTACCCTGCGGCATGGGATCATACTGGCAAAATCCATTCTGGCTAAAAATTATGGGGTTAAGACTGGGGAATCTATTCCGGAGGCGAAGAGAAAATGTCCGAATCTGGTACTGGTTCCACCCAACTATGGCCTGTATGAGCAGTGTTCTGCAGCCTTTATGGGAATCCTGCGGGAATATTCCGATGTCGTGGAGCAGTACAGTATTGATGAGGCGTTTGTTGACATGAGTACAAGCTGTCATTTGTTCGGAACACCGGAGGAAACCGCGGTGCAGATCAAAGACCGCATTCGGGAGGAACTAGGATTTACAGTCAATATAGGGATATCCACCAATAAACTGCTCGCAAAGATGGCATCGGATTTCCAGAAACCGAACCGGATGCATACCCTATATCCCGAAGAAATAAAACAAAAGATGTGGCCACTCCCCATATCAGACCTGTTCTTCGTAGGGCGCGCCACGACGGAAAAACTGTTATCCATGGGAATCCGAACCATTGGGGAACTGGCAGGTGCAAATCCGGCATGGCTGAAGAGTGTGCTGAAAAAGCAGGGTGAGGTCATATGGGGATTTGCCAATGGAATCGACCTTTCCCCGGTGCTTGCGCAGCCTGCTGCAAACAAAGGCTATGGAAACAGCACTACAACACCTTATGATGTAACAGATGTGGATACAGCAGACCGGGTACTCCTGGCTCTTTCCGAAACGGTAGGTAACCGCCTGCGTACAGACCAGGTACAGATCCGTGTAGTATCTGTAGGAATCCGGTATTCAGACCTGTCTTATGCATCCCACCAGATGGAGCTGCAAAATCCGACCAATCTGACAATAGAGATCTATACGGCAGCCTGCAGCCTGTTCCGGGAACTGTGGAATGGAATGCCCATCCGTCATCTGGGTGTGCATACAGGCAGAGTAAGCCGGGTGGATTTTGGCAGACAGCTGAATCTGTTTGATGAGATTGATTATGAGAAACTCTCCAGAATAGATGAGACAGTGGATGAGATAAGGAAGCGCTTTGGAACCGATGCCGTCATGCGTGCCTCGTTTCTGGATCAGCCCATTGACCATATGAGCGGAGGCATATCAAGAGAAAAACGGTCTGTAGATTATGACCGGCTAATGATTCAGTAGAAACAGCGGAATTTTTAACAGGAGGAACTGGCGATGGCATTTGGAATTGGTACGAATTCTTTGGGAGCAGATGCGGGCAGGGTCAGAGGCACGCAGAAAAAAGTTGGCTGTCAGTGCTGGTTTACCAGTACTGGAAAGGTCATGCCATTGATGTTAAAAATACAGGATGAAGATGGAGAGATACAAACCATCCGGGAGATTACCGTGCATTCCCAGGAAAAAAAGAGATATGCCGGATTTCCCTCTATAGAATACGACTGCACACTGGTGCTCCATGGCCAAAGTGTAAGAGTATGGCTGATCTACTATCAGTCTGAAAACCGGTGGGTGATCAATTTCCGATAAAAATACCGGGGAGACAGTGACTTATGCCTGAAAAGCATCTTATATGTTCAATAAACCTGTTCACTGCCAGACTGAACGGCTGCTGCTTCTTCCACGCCAGCACGCTGTTTGCCGTCAGTTCCGGGGACAAAGGCCGGTAAGCAATCTTCTCTTTG
>CAMWMT010000277.1 GCA_947175375.1 uncultured Clostridiaceae bacterium
TTTTAATCAGCCATAGTTGATTCCCTATGGAACAGCAGTTTATAAGTTTAACCTGAGAACACTGAAAAAACTCTTTTCATTTTCCGCAGTATATGCTATACTATGGACAATTCGTGTGAAATAACTGTAAGATCAAGGAGGAAAAGTGATGAAACACATTAAGACTTTAAATACGCAGACCCTGCAGAATACCATGAAGAAGGGCGGATGTGGCGAGTGCCAGACATCCTGCCAGTCTGCATGCAAGACTTCCTGCACCGTAGGAAATCAGAGCTGCGAGAACAACAGATAGGTTCCGGGTGCCGGATATAAGGTGAATAAATGAGCAGCGGCAACGTCGCTGCTTATTTTCATGAACAATCAGAAAGGGGAACATATGGTTCACCAGTATAAAAATAATGGCTATAATATCCTTCTGGATGTGAACAGTGGTTCAGTCCATGTGGTGGATGAGATGGTCTATGATATGATTCCTTATTATAAGGAAAAGGGACCGGAAGAGACTATACGGCTTCTGTCGGACCGTTATCCAGAGAGTGAGCTAAAAGAGGCAGCTGCAGATCTGGAGGAACTGATCGAGGCAGGAAAGCTCTATACCGAGGATATTTATGAAGATTATATTCAGGATATTGTGGCGGCAAAAAAGCCGGTGGTGAAGGCGCTCTGCCTGCATATTGCCCACGACTGCAATCTGGCATGCCGCTACTGTTTTGCGGAAGAAGGAGAATATCATGGCCGCCGTGCTTTGATGAGCTATGAGGTGGGAAAGAAGGCGCTGGATTTCCTGATTGCAAATTCCGGAAGCAGGAGGAATCTGGAGGTGGATTTCTTCGGTGGAGAGCCGCTTTTGAACTTGCAGGTATTAAAGGATCTGGTCGCTTACGGAAGGGAGCAGGAGAAGATCCATAATAAAAACTTCCGTTTTACCCTGACTACCAACGGCGTATTGTTAAATGACGAGGTGCAGGAGTTTGTGAATCGGGAGATGGCCAATGTGGTACTTAGCATCGATGGTCGTAAGGAGATTCACGATTACATGCGTCCATTCCGGAACGGGAAGGGCAGCTATGATCTGATCCTTCCGAAATTCCAGAAGTTGGCGGACAGTCGGAATCAGGAAAAATATTACGTCAGAGGAACTTTTACAAGGAACAACAAGGATTTTTCGAAAGATGTGCTGCATTTGGCGGATCTGGGATTTAAGCAGATCTCGGTGGAGCCGGTAGTAGGTACAGAAGAAGAGGAGTATGCGCTTCGGGCGGAGGACCTGCCGGAGATTTTTGCGGAGTATGACCGTTTGGCGGCAGAGATGGTGCGCCGTTATAAGACGGATCAGGATTTTACCTTCTTCCATTTCATGCTGGACTTAACTGGCGGACCCTGTGTGGCAAAACGCTTGTCCGGATGCGGTTCCGGCACCGAATATCTGGCGGTCACCCCCTGGGGAGACTTGTATCCGTGCCATCAGTTCGTCGGGGAAGAGAAGTACCTGATGGGAAATGTGGATGAGGGGATAAAGAGAACAGATATCCGGGAAGAATTTAAGAACAGTCATGTATATTCCAAAGAAAAATGCAGGAATTGCTTTGCGAGATTTTACTGCAGCGGCGGTTGTGCGGCAAATGCATATAAGTTCCACGGAGCGATCAATGAGGCATATGATATCAGCTGCGAACTGGAGCGCAAACGTGTAGAATGCGCGATCATGATCAAAGCAGCTGAGGCTGAGAAAGATGAGGTGTCACTATGAAGAAAAACAGAGCGGTTATTACCTTGCTTCTGACCGTCATCCTGACGGGACTTCTTCTGTTTACCGCAGCAGTGGGCTGGGGAGAAGAGAAGACAGGAGCAGCAGAGAACATCAAGCTGGGACTGGATCTGGCAGGTGGTGTTAGTATCACATATGAGGCGGTGAGCGATGGAACCCCATCCGCAGAGGACATGTCCGATACGATCTACAAGCTGCAGAAGCGTGTGGAGACCTACAGCACGGAAGCAGAGGTCTATCAGGAAGGCACAGATCGGATCAACATCGAGATTCCGGGTGTGACCGATGCAAACCGGATTCTGGAAGAGCTTGGTAAACCTGGTTCGCTTCAGTTCCAGACTACGGATGGTGCCATCGTACTGGAAGGTACGGATGTGGCGAATGCCCAGGCAGGTTCCCGTACGGATGAACTTACGGGAAGCAGGGAGTATGTGGTAGAGCTGACCCTGACCGATGAAGGAACCACGAAGTTTGCTGTAGCGACAGCGGCGAATATCGGTAATCCGATTGCGATTGTATATGATGACGAAGTGATCAGCGCGCCGATAGTCAATGAGGCGATCGGAAGCGGACAGGCGCAGATCAGCGGAAGTTTTACGTATGAAGAGGCAGATCAGCTGGCATCTACGATCCGCATCGGTACGCTGTCTCTGGAGCTGCAGGAATTAAGGTCCAATGTGGTTGGTGCAAAGCTTGGAGAAGAAGCCATTGCCACCAGCTTAAGGGCAGGCGTTATCGGATTTATCCTGGTGATCCTCTTTATGATTGCGGCGTATCGGATCATGGGATTTGCAGCAGGTATTGCTTTGACCTCTTATGTAGGACTGGTGCTGGGGCTTCTGAATGGATTTGATATGACGCTCACCCTTCCGGGTATTGCAGGTATCATCCTGTCCATTGGTATGGCAGTGGATGCAAATGTAATTATTTTTGCCCGTATTCGGGAAGAGCTGGCGACGGGTAAGACCGTGCGTTCTTCCATGAAGATTGGTTTCCAGAAGGCACTGTCTGCCATCGTAGACGGCAATATCACTACGCTGATCGCGGCGCTGGTGCTGTCTTTAAAGGGTTCCGGAAGCGTAAAGGGATTTGCACAGACGCTGGCTCTTGGTATCGTGGTGTCCATGTTCACAGCGCTTGTGGTGACTAGGCTGGTGCTGAATGCACTGTATGCGCTTGGCCTTAAAGATGTGAAGCTGTACGGTGTGGCAAAAGAGCAGAAAGAGATCGACTTCCTTGGAAAGAAAAAGCTTTGCTTTATTGCTTCTCTGGCAGTGATTGCAGGTGGCCTGATTCTTATGGGAGTCAATGCAGGCTCTGGCAAGGGCGCTCTGGAGTACAGTCTGGAGTTCCAGGGCGGTACTTCCACAACAGTGGAATTTAATGAGGATATGAGCATTGAAGAGATCGATGCACAGGTAGTACCGGTCGTGTCTGAGATCACAGGCGACAATGATATCCAGACTCAGAAGGTGGCAGGTACGAATCAGGTCATCATCAAGACCAAGGAGCTGGATCTGGCCAGCCGTGAAGAACTAAATGCAAAGCTGGCAGAGAGCTTTGGTATCGATGAGACGACGATTACGGCAGAAAATATCAGCGGTGCGATCAGTAAGGAAGTGAAAAATGATGCGATTGTGGCGGTCATCATTGCGACAATCTGTATGCTGATCTATATCTGGATCAGGTTTAAGGATGTACGTTTTGCTACGAGTGCGGTGGCAGCTCTGGTACATGATGTACTGGTGGTACTGGCATTTTATGCAGTGGCACGTGTATCCGTGGGCAATACATTTATCGCATGTATGCTGACGATCGTGGGTTATTCCATCAATGCGACCATCGTTATCTTTGACCGTATCCGTGAAAATATGGCAGACATGAAGAAAAAGGATACGCTGGATGGCGTGGTCAATGCAAGTATCACGCAGACGCTGACCAGAAGCATCTATACGTCGCTGACGACATTTGTGATGGTGGCAGTGCTGTATGTGCTGGGTGTTGCATCCATTAAGGAATTTGCGCTGCCGTTGATGGTCGGTATTGTGTGTGGTGCGTATTCTTCTGTATGCATTACAGGAGCACTGTGGTATCTTATGAAGACAAAGATCGTGAAAAAAGAAGCGTAAAGAAGGAGAGGGGCTGTTGCAAAATACACCGGCAGGATGATATTTTGCGGTGGTCCCTCTAAACATCGGCAGAGATTTAAGAAGGAGGATCAGGAAAATGGCATTGATGCATGTAGATTTTTTCTCAGATGTACTGGGAATGGGAATGAATATGGATGTGATCATCCCGCAGGGGACACATGGACAGATCGGTATGGAAGGGAAGGCAGCAGAGGGCTCTTATAAGACGATGTATCTGCTGCATGGCATGAGTGATGATCACACGATCTGGCAGAGAAGAACATCTATCGAACGGTATGTGAGTAAACTGGGTATTGCGGTGGTAATGCCGACGACGCATCTTGGTTTTTATACGGATACTACTTATGGGATGCGGTACTGGACTTTTGTGTCAGAGGAATTGCCCCGTATCTGCCGGGAATTCTTTCCCCGAATGTCGGACAGAAGAGAGGATATGCTGGCAGCAGGGCTATCCATGGGCGGTTACGGGGCATGGAAGCTTGGGCTTGGCGCTTCGGATACCTTTGGCGCGGCGGCATCCCTGTCGGGGGCCCTGGATATGGAAAGTG
>CAMWMT010000278.1 GCA_947175375.1 uncultured Clostridiaceae bacterium
GTCTAATACGAAGCATGCCTTCTGGACAGAGACACGTGCGTAGGATAATTTTGCAGATGGTCTGGTGTCCTTCTGGGCATTTCTCTCTCTCTTGATCTGACTTCTGGATCCTTTTGCCATTAGATGAAACCTCCTTCCAAAAATTGACTGTGATTAACGTCTGGATTTTTTCTCGTCTTTGCCATGGCCTCTGTAGGTTCTGGTCGGCACGAACTCGCCGAGCTTGTGGCCTACCATATCCTCGGTAACATATACCGGCACATGTTTTCTTCCATCATGAACTGCAAATGTATGGGAAACCATCTGCGGGAAGATGGTGGAACGACGGGACCAGGTCTTGATCACGGCCTTCTTTCCGCTTGCGTTCATTGCGTCTACTTTTTTCAGTAAGCTAGCATCTGCAAATGGTCCTTTTTTTAATGAACGAGCCATTGGTGAAACCTCCTCTTAATTATTTAAACGTTCTGCCGTCTCTTCTTCTTACGATCAGCTTATTGGACTTCTTGTTCTTCTTCCTTGTCTTCAGTCCAAGTGCCGGTTTGCCCCATGGTGTGGACGGACCCGGACGGCCGATACCGGTCTTGCCTTCACCACCACCATGTGGATGGTCATTCGGGTTCATAACAGAACCGCGGACGGTAGGACGGATACCCATGTGGCGTTTCCGGCCTGCTTTACCGATGTTGATCAGGTTGTGCTCGCCATTGCCTACAACGCCAACCGTTGCACGGCAGCCGATCGGTACCATTCTCATTTCACCAGATGGCATACGGAGGGTCGCATACTTACCTTCCTTTGCCATGAGCTGCGCGCTGTTTCCTGCGGAACGAACCAGCTGTCCGCCTTTTCCTGCATACAGCTCAACGTTGTGGACAAGTGTACCAACCGGGATATTCTCCAGCGGCAGGCAGTTGCCCAGATGCACCTCTGCCTCCGGTCCGTTCATGACGGTCATACCGTCGGTCAGACCCTGGGGTGCGAGGATATATGCTTTCTCACCGTCTGCATAGCAGATCAGTGCGATATTAGCGGTTCTGTTCGGATCATACTCGATTCCGATGACCTTTGCCGGAATTCCGTCTTTCCTTCTCTTGAAGTCGATGATCCTGTATTTTCTCTTGTGTCCGCCTCCGCGGTGTCTTACTGTGATTTTACCCTGGGCATTACGTCCGGCATTCTTCTTCAGAGAAGTCGTCAGGGATTTCTCCGGAGTGCTCTTGGTGATCTCCGCGAAATCATATCCGGACATATGTCTTCTGGACGGTGTATATGGGCGGTAAGTTTTGATTCCCATTACTTTGTCTCCTTTCGATCTACTTTACTCATCATGTTTGTAGTAAACATATAGGCTGGCAATCCTGCCGGACTCCTTACAGTCCCTCAAAGATCTCGATATCCTTGCTGTCAGCGGCAAGCTGTACGATTGCCTTTTTGGTCTTTGCAGTTCTGCCGTATACCATGCCGCGTCTCTTCTTCTTGCCTTCGCAGTTCATGGTATTGACACTCTTCACCTTCGTTCCGGCGAACATCTTCTCAACTGCTTCCTTCACCTGAGATTTGGTTGCATCCGTGTGTACGAGGAAAGTGTACTTCTTCTCGCCCATGGCAGCCATGCTCTTCTCAGTGATCACCGGTTTGAGGATTACATCATAGTATTTAATATCAGCCATTACGCATATACCTCCTCGATGGTTGCGACAGCAGCTTTCGTAACGATCACGGTATTGTATTTCAGAATATCGTATACGTTAATGGTATTGGTCAGAGCTGTCTGAACATTTTCAATGTTTCTTGCAGACTTCACAACGTTCTGGTCATTCTCATTCAGAACCACCAGCGCTTTGGATACCTTCAGTGCATCCAGAACTGCCTGCATCTTCTTCGTCTTGATCTCATCAAACTTCAGATCATCCAGAACGATGAACTTCTGCTCCTGCACTCTGCTGGTCAGAGCGGACTTAAGAGCCAGTCTCTTTTCTTTCTTATTCAGTCTGATCGTATAGTCTCTCGGAGTGGGGGCAAATACAACACCGCCGCCTGTCCACTGAGGAGCTCTTGTAGAACCCTGACGCGCATGTCCGGTTCCTTTCTGTCTCCACGGTTTTCTTCCACCGCCGGAAACCTCGGAACGAGTCTTAGCTTTCTGGGTTCCCTGTCTTTTATTCGCAAGCTGTGCAACGACTGCCATGTGTACCAGATGCTCATTCACATCCACACCGAATACCGCATCGCTTAATTCCATCGTGCCAACTTCTTTGCCTTCCATATTATAAACAGATACGTTTGCCATTTGTGTGTTCCTCCTTTCCCTTCAAACCTTACTTACCGGATTTAACCGTCTCTTTGATGGTAACTAAAGCTTTCTTAGGTCCTGGTACTGCACCTTTTACCAACAATAAATTCTTCTCTGCATCTACTCTTACGATCTCCAGATTCTGGATAGTGATCTGCTTGGATCCCATGTGACCGGGCATTCCTTTTCCCTTGAATACCTTACTCGGATCGGAACATGCGCCGTTGGAACCCTGATGACGATGGAACTTGGAACCGTGGGTCATAGGTCCTCTGTGCTGTCCCAGTCTCTTGATCGCGCCCTGGAAACCTTTTCCTTTGGAGATCGCAGTCGCATCAATCTTATCGCCTGCTGCGAAAATGTCTGCCTTGATCTCCTGTGCCACTGCATACTCAGCAGCATTCTCTAACTTCAGCTCTCTGACAAATCTCTTATAAGCAACGCCAGCTTTGTCAAAGTGCCCTTTCTTCGGCTTGTTCACCAGTTTCTCTCTGATGTCAACGAATCCGACCTGTACTGCACTGTATCCGTCGTTTTCTACGGTCTTGACCTGAGTCACGACACACGGACCAGCCTGCAGAACGGTAACCGGAGTCAATACCCCGTCTTCGTTGAAGATCTGCGTCATTCCGACTTTTGTCGCTAAAATAGCTTTCTTCATTCTTCTTTCCTCCTGTTTTCTCTACAGCGGAATACCTTATAATAAGGAATTCATTCTAGCCGCAGGATTATCTGGTTTTCATTTTTATGTCGACATATACACCTGCAGGCATCTCAAGGCGGGACAGAGCGTCTACCGTCTTCTGCGTCGGTGCAATGATATCGATCAGTCTCTTATGAGTTCTCTGCTCGAACTGCTCACGGGAATCTTTGTACTTGTGTACCGCACGGATGATCGTGATGACCTCCTTCTTCGTCGGAAGGGGTACCGGTCCGCTGACCTTTGATCCTGTCTTCTTCACCGTCTCAATGATCTTTTTTGCGGATGCATCGATCAACTGGTGATCATAAGCCTTCATTGTGATTCTCATTACCTGACTTGCCATAAAAAAAGTCGCCTCCTTATTCGTACTTTCTGACTACCAGTACGACAAGCGGTGACTGTACACTCTCCCGTGTGTATCACGAAGATTCACACACGTCGTTTCCTTCTCTTTCAAAGGACAGTTTTAATTGGTACAGTGACTTGTCGCCAGTTTCCTAACTTGACATTCGCTCCACGGAAAACCCACGCATCTGCGCGGCAACCTCACGCTTCATCGCTATCAATGTCACAACGCTGATTATTATATAGGAAAGTTCTGTATTTTGCAAGTACTTTTTTCATCTTTTTTTAATTATTTTTACTATTATTTGTTATGCGGCGATTTACTCACTGACAGCTTGGACATCTGATGTGAGCAGATGATCTTTTGTATTCCGTTCCAGACATAAAAATGCTGCGGATAAATACCTCCTCTCAGTCAGGCATTCATCCACAGCAGCGTTTTACCTGTTTTACAATTTTACAGTTATTAAAGTCACATCCCGCACATTACGATGACCTTATCCGGAGAGGTCTGCGGCGGAATGCTTCTGGTCATGGAACTGTACAGCACGACCAGGGTATTTCCTCCGGGATTGCCATAGAAGGTCTGGTTATTTCTTGTCACTACCTCTGTAGCTGGGGAAAGATTCAGCTTCAGCGACTGATCAGAAGCAGTCAGCACATTGTTAAAATAGGCAACTGTCACCATCTGCCCTTCCACCTGCGGCGCGATCACGGCAGCTACAAACTGCGGCGGATAGATCATGGGAGCTGCCTGGCTGCTGCTGTAGAACACCGTTACCGGCATACTCTCATATAATGTCTCAAAATTCACCACATACGTATTTCCATTGACAAGAAAATTCGTAATTCCGCCTTCTTCATCCTCCACTGTGATCATCTGTGTACATCCGCCATATCCGCTCCCGTTAGCCATCATCTGCATCTGTGTAATTACTCCGGTCACTGACAGATAGGTCGGTCTCCTGTTCCACCCCATGGGGTCAAAATCCATTGCCATAAATCATGATCCTTATTTTCTTTTCTTCCTATCATATGCTTTTTCTATGGATTCTGACAATGTATACTCGTGAACGAAAAGTTTTGCCAACAATGAAATGTATAACGAGTGAGCATG
>CAMWMT010000279.1 GCA_947175375.1 uncultured Clostridiaceae bacterium
GTGATGAGCAGATGGAAAAATCAGGAGACAGGTCATGAGAATACTGCTAGTGGAAGATGATGAAAAACTGAATCAGTCCCTTGCCTTCCAGCTGAAGGCGGAGGGATTTCTGACAGACTCCTGCCGGGACGGCGAGGAGGCGCTTTACTATATCGGGGAACATATCCATGATCTAATCCTTCTGGACCGGATGCTTCCTCATGTGAGCGGCACAGATGTGCTGAAAAAGATACGGGAAGACGGGAACCAGACACCGGTCATCCTGATCACCGCCCTCGGAACGCTGGATGACAAAGTGACCGGACTGGATCTGGGCGCGGATGACTATCTGGTCAAGCCCTTTGCCTTTGAAGAACTGATGGCACGGATCCGCTGTGTAACCCGAAGGCCCCGAAAACTTCTGCTCAGCGAACAGCTTTCTATTGGAAATATCACTTATAAAACAGACGAGAAGCTGCTGACCGGCCCGGAAAGCTCCTGCAGCGTCTCCGGCAGAGAGGGCGCGCTTCTGGAAACTTTCCTGCGAAATCCCGGACAGACTCTGTCACGGACGGTACTGCTGACAAAAGTATGGGGAATGGACAGTGATGTGGAAGAAGGAAATCTGGACAACTATATTCATTTTCTGAGAAGACGGCTGAAGACGGTAGGAAGCTCGGCCCGCATCCAGACCGTCCGCGGGATTGGCTATCGTCTGGAATAAAGAAGGAGAGACAGCAGATGTTTCAGAAAGTCCACATACGCCTTGCCTCTCTGTGCGCAGGCATCACCATTTTCATTCTTCTTGTCATGTCCTGCGGATATCTCTATATCTCAGAGCGCGGGCTTCGAAGCAGCAGCTTTGTATCCTTCCAGAATGATATGAATACACTGATCAGCAATCTGGAACAGCAGACGATCATCACCCATGAATGGCTCACAAGGATCGAAGATAACGGAAAATATCTGATCAATGTCATTGACAACGGCGTCCCCTTTCTGTATAACGAACGCAATACGCCGGAGCAGAAGCAGCTGTTCGAGGTCGCCTGGGAATTTTATGAAAATACCTTCGAGATTCAGTCTACGCTCTCGGCCTTTGACACCTGGCATATGGAATATCTCTTTTCTTCCACCGGAGGACACAGGAACGATTACTACGCCTGTGTCATCACGTCCGAACGCAGCAACGGCACATTCCAGGTCATCATCTTATGCTCCATGAAGCCTCTGCTCACCCAGATCCGGACCCAGAGATTACTGTTCCTGGGGCTGGATCTTCTGGCTTTTACTGCCCTGGCGCTGTTTTCCTGGTATTTTACCAGACAGATCCTGCGGCCTCTGGAAGAAAATCAAAGGCAGCAGAATCAGTTTATTGCTTCCGCTTCCCATGAACTGCGCACCCCGCTGGCCGTGATCCTTTCCTGTGCTTCCGCTTCCATGCGTGCGTCAAAGGAGGATCAGGTCCATTTTCTGGAATCCATCAAGTCGGAGGGGCTCCGGATGTCCCGACTCATTGATGACATGCTCCTTCTTACCAAAGCAGACAACTACCGCTGGATGATCCGGAAGGAATCGGCAGAACTGGATACGTTGCTTCTGGATACCTTTGAAGCTTTTGAACCGATAGCGGCAGAACGGTCGATCCGGCTTTCCATCGAACTGCCGGAGGACGCTGTTCCTTCGGTCTCCTGTGATCCGGAACGCATACGGCAGGTACTTTCGATCCTGGTGCACAATGCACTCAGCTATACGCCGGAAGGCGGATGTGTCCGGCTTTCTCTTATATGCGATGGGAAAAATACGAAACTGTCGGTAGCAGATAACGGGATCGGAATTCCAGATGAAGAAAAAAAGAAGATCTTCGAACGCTTTTACCGGGCGGATCAGTCCCGGAGCGAGAAAGGACATTTTGGTCTTGGCCTGTGCATCGCCGCCGAGATCATTCATGCCCATCACGGACGTATTCTGGTCAGCGATACGCCGGGAGGAGGAAGTACTTTTACAGTCGTACTGTGAAGGGCTTTGCATATACAAAAACTGAAACTCAAAGATATTTCTATCCCTGCATTCCAGTCTTTCAAAGATCCAGCAGTTTTTCTGCCAGGCTGTCTTCACCCAGGCGGGCAATTCCCCACCGGGTGCTTAAATATGAGCACATATTTTTATAATTCCCTTTTGGGGTAAGCTTCTGTTCCTTTGCATTGTAGCGCTGAAGTTCTTCATCAACCACTGCCAGCAGCTCTCGTGCTACCGTATCACAGTTGTGGGTGTAAATCTGGTAATGGGGTAAATCCTGTGCCAGAAACACTTCCATCTCCGCTTCCGCCTCCTGGCGCTGTGCTTCTTCTGCGTTATAAACTGCAGCATACAGCTCTTCGTACTGATCCCCGACCTTCACATAGTCTTCTGCCGCACAAAGGATCTGTTCATACTGATCCCTGGATATCCAGCGGTACAGCATCCGGTCAAAATTATCACATTCCGCATAATCGCCCGCTTCCAGATCTCCGGTCCGCAACAGATCATCTACCTTCTGCGGTTCCAGTGTATATTCCATCATCTTTCCGATCCCTTCGCTGCCTGCCAGGCACTCTGCCAGGTTGTACTGCATTCCGTTGTAGCTGAATACCTTTCCAAATCCTTCTTCATCGATCAGCAGAAGCGCAGAATGACCCAGTCCTTTCATACCGTCCAGATTCAGGAGATAGCAGACTTGACAGGCTTCCTCTGTCCTTCTGCACTCCCGTTCTTCAAATGGGCTGTAAAATAATATTTTCCACAGGGTCAAACTCACAAGAACGAACAGCACAACGACCAGAATTTTTCTCTTTCTTTTCATTCTGTTTCCTCATCTGTCACTTCCATAACTATCACGTTGCCAGATTCTTCTGCATGTACCGGAACGGTAAAAGAAATTCTTACACCAAGGTGTACCAGCATATAAAACAGAAGTAAAAACCACACACGAACTTTCTTTTTCTTCTCCAGAATGTTCCGGATCCGCTGTTCCGTGTGGGACTCCCCGAAGCACAGCCCCGGAAATCCATTCTGTCTTACCGACAGCTTCAAAAGGATACCAGCATAGATCTTCCGCTCCGGCGATGCACACTCCTTCAGCACTGCTTCATCGCAGTACATCTCCATGTCCCCATACATTTTGTACACCGCGTACCAGATCAGCGGGTTCCACCAGTGCAGGCAAAGTGTTACGATCCCCAGTATGCGGACCCACGGGTCTCCATGGCGGATATGCATCTTCTCATGTCGAATCACATACCAGCGTTCGGTTCCCTCCAATCCATAAGGAAGAAAAATCCGAGGTCTTATTAGCCCCATTACAAAAGCAGACGAGATTTCCCCGCACCGCCAAATATTCTCTATCTCCCGAACCGCCAGACGCAGTCGCTGCCTGATCCGGAAATATTGTGCCAGAAAATATCCGAACATGACAAGTACGCCTGTAAGGTATAGGAAACTCCAGATGCCTCTTTGATGCATGTGCTCCAGTTTCCCCATATACCGAAAACTTTCCGTACTGAACGGATATTCAATAAATATCGTCAGCAGCAGCCGGGCAAATGCCAGCATCCACAGATAGTAGCAGTACTCTTTGGGATATCTGCGCAGCGCCTGCCGCCCTGCCAGTACCATGAGGATGGGAATACATCCATACAGACTCATTCTCCACAGGTTAACAATCATCCTTCCCACTCCTTTTTATCCCTGTGCTTCGTCGATCAGCTTTCGGAGCTTCTCCACCTCATCCTCCGTCAACTTCCGATCCTTTAAAAATGCAGCGAAAAAAGCCGGGATATTTCCCTGGCAGGTCCTCTCCAGCAGTTCCTCCCCTGCCTGGCGGTCCACCTCTTCCTTCGTCATAAGGGCCTCCACCACTGTCTTTTCACTTTTTACGATCCCCTTCTTCGACAGCTTCTTGATCACTGTGTAGGTCGTGGATTTCTTCCAGCCCAGCCTCTCATTGCACAGTTTCACAAGCTCTGGACTTGTGACCGGCTCCTGTTCCCACAAAATCCGTAAAAAGCGATATTCACTCTCATGAACCTTCTGCATCTTCTGTTTTTCGATTTTTTCTATCATTCTTCTTCCTTCTATATGTTTGTTTTATCGGTCTACTATAATAGACTATCATTAGTCTATCACAATAGACCTCCTTTGTCAATATACACTATCTGAACATTTTGAGAGAATCAGCGGAATTGGCAGGCCTTTTGTTAATGGATTGACAAATAAGTAGCGAATGATCTATAGTGGACAAAAACAGACGGGGAAAGGATGATTTGAGATGCTGGAGGCTGCCCGGAAACTCAGCCCCGGCTGTATGATAAGCAGCGCTGTGTGGATTGGAGCGGACAGTGAGTCGGCTTTGTCCGTCTCAAACGGACGTCTAAGTCCGATTGAGACGGACAAAGCCGATTCAATGTCCGATACACTCCATACGAGCGCTTATCATA
>CAMWMT010000280.1 GCA_947175375.1 uncultured Clostridiaceae bacterium
CGCCGTCCATCTGAGCAGCACCAGTGATCATGTTCTTTACATAGTCAGCATGGCCTGGGCAGTCTACGTGTGCATAGTGTCTGTTCTCGGTCTCATACTCAACGTGTGCGGTAGAAATCGTGATACCACGCTCTCTCTCTTCCGGAGCCTTATCGATGTTATCGAAATCTGTAGCAACGTTACCAGCAACTCTCTCAGCAAGAACCTTGGTGATTGCTGCGGTCAGAGTGGTCTTACCATGGTCAACGTGACCGATGGTTCCAATATTACAATGTTTTTTAGTTCTGTCAAACTTAGCTTTTGCCATTTTTGTTTTCCTCCTTTAAATCAGATATTAATACGCTATTCATGATTATATTTCAAACGGGCATTTTTTGCAAGCCTGTTTCTGGTTTATTTTGTCTTAGCATTAAGAACTTTTTCCTGCACGCTCTTCGGAACCTGCTCATATTTCTCAAAGAACATGGAATAGTTGCCACGGCCCTGAGTTCTGGAACGAAGGTCGGTCGCATAACCGAACATCTCTGCCAGCGGTACATATCCACGGATCATCTTGCCTCCGCCGATATCATCCATACCTTCGATACGTCCACGACGGGAGTTAATGTCGCCGATGACATCACCCATATAATCCTCCGGCGTGGTAACTTCGACCTTCATGATCGGCTCAAGAAGCACTGCTCCAGCCTTCTGCATAGCTTCCTTGAATGCAAGAGAACCTGCGATGTGGAATGCCATCTCTGAAGAGTCAACTTCATGATAGGAACCGTCGAATACCGTAGCATGAATACCCAGTACCGGGAATCCTCCAAGGATACCTGCCTTCGCTGCTTCCTCGATACCTTCGCCAACTGCCGGGATGTACTCCTTCGGAATCGCACCACCAACAACGGAAGAATCGAATTTGAACAGCTCTTCGCCGTTGGCATCCATCGGCTCAAAGTGTACCTTACAGTGACCATACTGACCGCGTCCACCGGACTGCTTCGCATACTTGGAATCCACATCCACCGCTTTGGTGAAGGTCTCCTTGTAAGCAACCTGCGGAGCACCTACGTTTGCCTCTACCTTGAACTCACGCAGCAGACGGTCTACGATGATCTCCAGATGAAGCTCGCCCATACCTGCGATGATCGTCTGACCAGTCTCCGGGTCTGTATGCGCACGGAAGGTCGGGTCTTCTTCTGCCAGCTTTGCAAGAGACTCGCCAAGCTTGCCCTGGCCTGCCTTGGTCTTCGGTTCGATCGCCAGCTCGATAACCGGCTCCGGGAACTCCATGGACTCCAGGATGACCGGATGCTGCTCGTCACAGATGGTATCACCGGTCGTGGTCAGCTTGAAGCCGACTGCCGCAGCGATATCACCGGAATACACCTTGTCAAGCTCCTGCCTCTTGTTGGCATGCATCTGCAGGATACGTCCTACACGCTCCTTTTTGCCCTTCGTAGAGTTATATACATAGGAACCGGAATTCATGGTTCCGGAGTACACACGGAAGAACGCCAGCTTACCAACAAACGGGTCAGCCATAATCTTGAATGCCAGAGCGGAGAACGGCTCCTCATCAGAGGAATGTCTCTCGATCTCGTTGCCATCCATATCCGTACCTTTGATGGACGGGATGTCCGTCGGTGCAGGCATATACTCCAGGATTGCATCCAGAAGCTTCTGTACACCTTTGTTTCTGTATGCGCTTCCGCAGCATACCGGAACTGCTGTACACTCACAGGTCGCTTTCCGGAGAACCGCCTTCATAGCCTCTACGGATGGCTCATCGCCCTCCAGATACTCCATCATCAGGTCGTCATCCAGCTCGCAGATCTTCTCCACAAGCTCTGTACGGTATAATTCAGCGTCGTCCTTCATATCATCCGGAATATCGATGATAGAAATGTCGTCGCCCTTATCATCATTGTAAATATATGCTTTCATCTCGAACAGGTCGATGATTCCCTTGAATTCATCTTCCTTGCCGATCGGAAGCTGTACGCAGATGGCATTCTTGCCCAGACGATTTTTGATCATCTCTACTGCGTTATAGAAATCTGCACCCAAGATATCCATCTTGTTGATAAATGCCATACGGGGTACATTGTAGGTGTCAGCCTGACGCCATACATTCTCAGACTGAGGCTCAACACCACCCTTCGCACAGAAGACGCCTACTGCGCCGTCCAGCACACGAAGGGAACGCTCCACTTCTACGGTAAAGTCAACGTGGCCCGGGGTATCGATAATGTTGATACGATGCTCAAGAGCACCCGGTTTTGCCTTGCAGTTCTCCTGCTGGGTCCAGTGACAGGTCGTAGCTGCGGAAGTAATCGTGATACCTCTCTCCTGTTCCTGCTCCATCCAGTCCATGGTCGCAGTACCTTCATGAGTATCACCGATCTTATAGTTCACACCAGTATAGTACAGGATACGCTCGGTCAATGTGGTCTTGCCCGCATCGATATGAGCCATAATCCCGATATTCCTGGTCCTTTCCAACGGATATTCTCTTCCAGCCAATGGATATTCCTCCTAGAATCTGTAATGTGCAAATGCCTTGTTCGCCTCTGCCATCTTGTGCATGTCTTCTTTTCTCTTCACAGCCGCACCGGTATTGTTCGCTGCATCCATGAGCTCATTTGCCAGTCTCTCTTCCATGGTCTTCTCGCCTCTCTTGCGGGAGAACATGGTCAGCCAGCGCAGAGCCAGTGCCTGACGACGATCTGCTCTTACTTCGATCGGCACCTGATAGGTAGCACCACCGATACGTCTTGCCTTAACCTCGAGTACCGGCATGATATTGTTCATAGCCTCCTCGAATACTTCCAGCGCCGGTTTCCCGGTCTTTGCTTCTACTCTTGCAAATGCGCCGTACACGATCTTCTGTGCAACACCTTTCTTGCCGTCCAGCATAATATTGTTGATCAGCTTGGTGACCACTTTATTATTGTACAGCGGATCTGCCAATACGTCTCTTTTCTGAGTATGTCCTTTACGTGGCACGTTACTTCCCTCCTTAATGATTCATTAGATCACAGGTACTCACATGTGTCGTTCTACTTGTGTCCGTGCCCCGGTAATTCTTCTATAGATAAAACCCGCAGTCATAGGTTTCCTGATGAACTCCTGGCACAGGGTAACGCTTACGCGATACCAACAATCATAGTTCTGTTTGTGATACTCTTGATTATCTGTTTATTTATTTCTTGGCGTCTTTCGGTCTCTTGGCACCATATTTGGAACGTGCCTGACGTCTCTTCGCCACACCTGCGGTATCCAGCGTACCACGTACGATGTGATATCTGGTACCTGGTAAATCCTTTACCCTGCCTCCACGGATCAGAACCACGCTGTGCTCCTGAAGGTTGTGACCTTCACCCGGGATATAGCTGGTAACCTCAATACCATTGGAAAGACGTACTCTGGCGATCTTACGAAGCGCAGAATTCGGCTTCTTCGGAGTCGCGGTCTTTACTGCAGTACACACGCCACGCTTCTGCGGTGCAGATGCGTCAGTCGGTCTCTTTCTCAGAGAGTTGAATCCCTTCTGAAGAGCCGGAGCAGTAGACTTCTTTACAGATGTCTGTCTTCCTTTTCTTACTAACTGGTTAAATGTTGGCATTCCTTTCACCTCCTGCATATTTGTGACAGGTTTATCCTGCGACGGTAAGAGTCCTTACCATGACTGCTGTTCTTTCAGACCTGCTGAAAAGCATACGTGCTTCTGCACGCATGCTTGATTATTATATAGAATACCTTTCTCATTGTCAAGCGGTTTTATGCGCATTCTTCCATTTGTTTCTTCCATTTCTTATGATTTTCTTAATTCACTGGACACTTTTCTTCTTTGGTGCTATGATAAGGCAAATTTTAAAAGGAGTCATTCTACATGCTGAAGACATTTTTAAGGGCGCTCTTAAAGCCTTTTTCTTTTCTGCCCGCCATCATGATGATGTACCTGATCTTCTCTTTTTCCTCCCAGGATGGCAATACCTCCGGGAACTTAAGCTATAAGGTCAGCGAGATCATCGTGGAATCCGCCAATGAGGCGTTTGAACTCCACTGGTCCAGAAACGATATTGAATATTACATAGAGAGAATCCATTATCCGGTCCGGAAGCTGGCGCATATGACGGAATATTTTCTGCTGGCAGTCTCAGTATCCTTCCCACTCTATGTTTATGGGGTAAGGGGGCTGTGGCTTCCGATCCTTGCCGGTGGCTTCTGTGTGGGCTTTGCTGCGCTGGATGAATACCACCAGTCTTTTGTAGCTGGACGGGGCCCTTCCAAAAAAGATGTGGGTATCGACAGCATCGGCATCCTGGCTGGAGTACTCATGGTACAGTTCATATGCTTCATCGGAAGGATGACGATCTTCCGGCCGCTGGCAAAAAAACGGCGGATCTGAAAAAGGGTGGTCGGGAAAGACGCCCCTGCTGTATGATAAGCGCTCGTATGGAG
>CAMWMT010000281.1 GCA_947175375.1 uncultured Clostridiaceae bacterium
GATCGTCTTTCCCATAGGTCTCTCCTTCTCCGTTTTTTCCTGTACAGATTTCCTGTCCGTCAGATGGAAGTTATAAAATCCACTTTCGTTCCCGTCACCCTGCGTTCCAGCTCTGTGGTACCCGCCAGAACCGGGGTGGATGCCATGATCCGCCGCTCCTCGCCGCTCAAATCATAAGACCCTTCGTCGGATGAAATGGCCGGGAAATCTTCTGCTTTTCTGCCTTCCATCTGTACTTTTCCGAATTTTCCAACCGAATCAAAACCGTTGCACATATTGATGACCGTCGGACTGGTCAGATCCCGCCGTACAAGGGAGATCTCCTTAGGCGCATCGAGAGAGACCCGGCTTCCATACAGCCATACTCCGTCTTCTGCCAGGATACTTATATTCTTTCCGCTCTCCAGGCTCACGCCTGCCGTGTCATCCAGTTCCAGCTTTAATGATTCTTTCTGTGCCAGGTCCGTAAAGCCCAGACCGGACGGAAGCAGATACATGCGCTTATTCTTCGCCGTCGTAAAATATCTTCTGGACACATCCTGCATCTCGCCGTGTCCGCTCCCGTTTCTTCTAAGACTCCGGCTCCCTCTGGCATTTCCCTGTTCATCGTCAAAGGTAATCGCGATCCGCTCTCCTTTTTCCGGCATGCAGTACATGACATTTCCCGTCTCCGGCATCCATGGATACCAGTATGCACGATCAGCACGCTGTTCCCGGTCGATATCCAGTTTCACCCGCACGGATTCTCCTTTAGTCTCCAGTACGGTTCCCACAAGGGAAACCCCGGCAAGCGCCCTGTTTTCATACCGCGCTGTCCCAAACGCTTCCGGCTCAGATACGGTACATCTCCAGACCAGAAGACCGTTCTCCAGTTTTCCTGCCGTTCCAACCACCACAAGGTTCCTGCCGTCCAGAATGACCCGGTCTCCCACTTTCCATCGCTCATACCCGGATGTTTCCCTGCATAAAAAGCGGCCTTTCAGCATCTGATAAGGATCCTCCCTTTTCCGACAGCAGGACAGATCCGACCAAATCTTCGTGACCTGCGCAGTCTCTCCCTTTTGCTCCTTCCCTTCCGGAAGTCCGAAATGAAACTCCGGCTTTGGCAGGACTGCCGCCGGGAGAAGCGAAGTGTTAAGATGGCTGGCAGTTCTTTTAAGAAATTCCCAGTCTGTCTCCTGATATTGATATACCGGAGCACCGATCACCCTGTCTTCTATGTGGAAGATCACCTGCGCCCCGGACGTATCCGTAAGAACGGTCCTTACCAGTTCTTTATAAGTCATGCCAGTATCCTGAAAGGACCGGCTTTTCTTTTCACGGTCCAAAAGCTCCGTGCCGGAGATCCCTTCCAGTTCCGCCATATATCCATTTCCTTCCCGGCTGATCTGCAGGGTGCGGATGAAACCGCAGAATACAGAATCCCGCTTTTCTCCGTTTTCTGTATAAACAGACAGAGGGTTTCCCTCCAGTCTCTGCAGAACCGGGGACTGTCCGGTCTCTTCCGACAGCGTTCCCCGGATTCGCACTGTCGTATGTATGTTCCTGCTTTCCCATATCTCAAAATCCAGAATATCATGAAGCACAAATCCGCATTCCACCCGGATCATGCCTGCTGTCACTGCTCCCATCTGAATTCCTCCCTTCTTCCGTCCCCGAAATACCTGATTCCTGTTCAGGGAAGCCTTAGTCTACAAGTATCTGTCTCCGTCCGGACCGCTCCCGCTTCCGGCCTCCTCCATGCTGCATACGAGCCAATATTTCACACATCTCCCGGAACATCTCCTGATTAGATGCTCCTTCCATCCGTCTCCCGCTCTTCCTGCTGACATAGTCCGTCAATATCTCCCGGGGCATCGCTTCCCGACGGTCAAGGCAGAGCCACGCAAAAGCCATATCTTCTGGTCCGCAATCAAAGGACTGAAGGAGTTCTCTGGCAAACCGCGCAGTCATGACAGGCGCCATGGACCGTCCGCCCGGACAGCCCCAGACAGCATGCGTATATTGCAGAGTGTTATATTCAGTTCCCATATCTTCAAAACAGGTATGAGTATCCCGAAGTTCTGCCCCTTCCTGCAGACGGAACCGACAGACTTCAAATTCCTTTTCCTTACATACTGTATCCAAATCCAGCACTGGTTCCATCCGATACAGAATGTAATCCAAGGACCTTCGATCTGTCTCAAAGCGCAGCTTCAGAGACACCGGCCGTTCTGTCACTGTATATTCCAGCCGCTCCTCCTCTTTCATCATACAGATAAAGCCCTGACAGCGCAGGAGACCCGGGCTGATCACAAGATGAGTCCCTTCCACCCGAATCCCGCAGCCCTGCAGGATCCCGTCTCCGTAATCCGCATATTCCACTTGCAGATGTCCGAAAGAATAATCCCTCAGAGACCACAGAAGTTCTTTTTTCAACACCCGGTTCTGTTCAAACAGCGGATAAAGGTTCTGCATATGTATATCCTCCTACCTGCTTTTCTTAACGCAGCATCTTATTTTGTCCCGTCAAAAAAGTTCTGTACCCATCCTTCATCCTCGAAAGAAAACGTTTCTTCTTTTCCAAGGTACAGCTTCTTCTCCTTTCGGTATACAGGCACTGTTACAAAGCACCAGTCCATGGGGTCTGCCCATACAAAAAATTTCACTTCATTTTCCACGATATCATCCGTGTCCGCCTGAAGGATATGTTTCCCATAAGCTTCCTGAATCTCTTCATATTCTTTTGAGCAAAAATCAGACAGAGAGCTCTGACAGGAATACTGATAACGTTCCTTTCCATCCTCATCCTTCAGATACAGCTTCAGCAGCAGGTCGTCCATATTTCTGGAAATCATCCCGC
This sequence comes from uncultured Clostridiaceae bacterium, assembly GCA_947175375.1. GTDB lineage: Bacteria > Bacillota > Clostridia > Lachnospirales > Lachnospiraceae > Hominiventricola. Next base: position 2,843 of record CAMWMT010000281.1, read on the forward strand.
TCCTGCCATGGCGTTTCAGACGATGGATCAGGATGACTTCTTCTCCGCTGTGCGTGTAAGCAGTGACCTGATACGGCAGCGCCGGTTCTCCAGTATGAATGCTCACATCCGCAAAACCATACCGACGGTCCCGGAGGTAACGGAGAGCTCCATCCACACAGGTCATCTTCAGTTCCGGATCCTCTCCGTCCGCCCTGTTCCTCCTCCGGAAACGAATGGCCTTCCCCGGTACGTATTCTTTCAGTGCATCCCGAAAGATCCCGATCCGGCAGGACTGTCCCGTCAGACGGATGATCGAATAGTCCGCCAGCAGATCTTCCACATACATCCGCTCCAGGAATCGGCGCATGATTCCATAGATATCTCCCTGCAGCAGAAGCTCCAGTTCATAGATACTTAAGAATATCTGCGGAAATTCCTTCACAGTCTCAAGGCCCTTCTCCGTGTTGACCGACAGTTTCCATTTATCCGCCGGTATCCATGTACCGGCGCTCTTCTCCTGCGGTTCGGACGCGATCACGACCTGCAGAGTTCCCGCACGGTCATAAAATTCCTTTTTTGCTTTTTCCGCCAGATGAAACAGCAGATAAAAATTATTTTTTACCCGGTAATAGTCTTTCCGGCTCCGGGTTTCAAAATCTTTAAAACGGGTAGGAAGAAAATCCTCCGCTTTTTCATACGCATTTTCCAGCTCTCTGTATAACGCTTCTGTTCCCTGTCGGTCAACATAACGAAAAACATCCATATCATAACCGGACAGGATCTGTTCAGCCGGTTCTACGGCATTCGCATACAGATGGTTCACCAGCCGAAGCTTCAAGATCTGCATGATCCGGTAGGTCAGATTGTTTCCTCCAAAATCCGTATCGCCGTTCTCATACGTCGTATCAATCTCAATCCGGTAGGATACCCTCTGGTCCCATACCCGGAAGGTACAGGAGCACAGATCGGTCGTACCTCCCCCACAGTCAATGATCAGGGCATGGTATGCCTGTCCTTCTTCTATGGTTCCTGCGTCTGTCATCCCGGATATGGTGTTATACAGGACTGAAACCCCCTCGTCGATCATATCCTCCTTCTCTACCGCATAACCAGGCAGAATCTCCGCAAACATCCTGCCAAACTGCGCTTTCTGTTTCACCGGACAGGATACATGCACCTTCTGTATGCTGCATTTGAACTGGTTCCTGACCGTATCGATAACATATTCAAAATATGCCTTCAAGATCTCTTTTCTGGCTACAAATCCCCGGCGTCCCTGCCGGTCTGTGATCTCTTCCTGCCTCTCACAATCTCCGACCCACCGCTTAATATCGTAGAACACGCAGAATCCTTCATCGATATAGCTGGACTCGGCCAGGCGAATAGCATCATAGCCAAACAGGAACTCCGGCCGCCCCTCTTCCACGGACAGCACCGCCGCCACACTTGGGAGCAATGTACTGCCCCTGTCATCTGACGCAGAATCATAAAAACGGACATAATTCGTATCATTTTCCCGGAACCCCCGTTCTCCATCCCGAAGTCCCATGTGCGCAAAATACTGGCTTTCCAGATAGACTACAGCCGTCCTCTATCTTATACACAGCTCCGAGCCCACG
>CAMWMT010000282.1 GCA_947175375.1 uncultured Clostridiaceae bacterium
CTCCGGCAGCGTCAGCAATCCTCCATAATAACCTTCCTCTGTCAGAAACTGCTCCACCAGTGCATTTTTTCCAAATGTAACAATACCATAAGCATTGCCGGCGGGCATTTTCGCAATCGCAGACTGCAGATACTTATCCGCCTCCTTAAGATGCTCCTCATTGCTGTCGGAGAAATCCACTACAAAAACAGTAGCAGTCCGGCTGCTGCCCAGATGTATCTGTATCCCGAAAAGCGCCAGAACCACACACGCAACCACCACACCTCTCATGGCCAGATAAAACTTTCCCCTATAACGCATCTGTCGCACATAAACGATCCATTCTACGACCAAAAGAGCCAGTGCCAGCAGCAAAAAAAGATTTCTCACTGCCTGCTTCACCTTTTGCTGCTTCATATTTGCTGCGTCACCGACAGATTCAGCGGTTACTCTGCCATCCGACTCCGTAGCGGTCTGGAAGCGCACCACATAAGTTTCCTGCTGCTCCCCGTTTCCTACCTGATACAGACCGGCCTTTCCCGGCCATGCGTCAAACACAAGCTCATCCGGCGCTACCCAAGGCTGCAGGGCAATTTCCTCCCCGGCATAATAAACATTTTCCGCAAGTAAGGAAGTGTCTGTGAGATAGACCATGGCATTGGCCAGAAAAACCGGGAATTCCGCCCTCAGCGGAAAATCCGACTCCCGGGGGTCGAATCCTATCACCACCTCTTTACAGCCATCCAGTTCCCGGTAATAACCCACACATTTCCCATCGTACTCCAAAAAGCTCTCCGCTCCTTCCGGCAGCGCAAAGCAGTAAGCAGTATTTACTCCTATGGTAAATCCGGACAGACCGGCGGTCAGATCACAGTCCTTCATCTCCAGGACGACATTTTTCAATGTCCGGACGGTTTCTCTCCCGGCGTCACCGAAAATCAGCCGGTTCTTTCCTTCTGTCCCCGGAACCTGTCCGGCATCATAAATCACCACATTATAATTATCCAGAGCATCCGTGCCGGCTCTGGCAATGCTCTCTCCTGTAATGGCAAGATACGCCTTCTCAATAAAAATGTTTCCCTCTCCAACGAGCAATCCGTTCACCTGACTTTTCGGACTCTTTACCGCTTCCGAAACATTATCCGCGGTAAGGCTCTCTCTGTCGCCTCCCTCAAAAGCAATGCCGTCAATACAGGATCGTAAGGTCTGTCCCTGCCAATCCACCTGTTCAAACAGACAGAATGTGCTCTCCGAAGGTGTAAGCTGCATCTGCCTAAGCGCAATCAGCCTCTCTCCCTCGTCATACAGACTGACATCAAAGGTAACATTACTGTCACTGTAATTGACCAGGCTCACCATCACATCATAAGAGCCGTCCTCCCGTGCGGTGAATACCGTATATTCATTCGCCACATTGGAAGCCGCCTCACCGAACACGTGAAGCTCCTTCTCCGCGCTGGCACGCAGCTCTTCAAATCCCGCTGCACCGGAACCATCCGTATAGACGATCAGATCTGCCGAATTGTCCGCATCCTCTCCCATAAGCGTATCCAGAGTCCCTTGCGCCAGTGCGAGATCTCCTCCGCCGTCACTGCACCCTATCTCTTTAAGCGTCCGGATCAGACTATCTGCGTCCGTCATGTCCACTGCCAGGAGCTGTGTCCCCAGAGCATCCTCTGTCACAATGGAAAAACGGGTGTTATCTGCTGTCCTCACATAATCGCATGCCTGCTCCACAGCCTCCTCCAGACGGGTCTTGCCTGAATCTGTCATATGCTGCATACTTCCGCTTGTATCGAAAAGCAGTATCTTCCTTCCGCCGCTTTGCCCTCTGGTGCTGATAAATGGCGACATCAGCGCTATTACCAAAAGTACGGTGATCAAAATCTGCAGATACATGAGAATATTGTGAACAAATTTCTCAAAGAAGGTTTTAGACTGCTCGTTTTTCAGCAGTTTCTGCCAGAGAAGATTGGAAGATATCAGATGATCCTCTCCCTTGGGCTTTAGCAGATATAAAATTATAATAAGTGGAACCGCGGCCAGAAAAACCAGCGGCCATAAACTCTCAAATATCATATAACATCCTTAAATCCTGAAAGATCAGTTGATAAATATCCGCCCCGGTACTGCATACCTCATAGAATGCCCCCGCTCTTACGCATTCCCGTCTCATACGGTCTGTATATTCCTGCAGGGACTTCTCATATGTCCGGATGCTGACCGCATCCAATGTAAGACGCAGGGTGCTTTGATCCTCCATATCAATCAGATTCCTTGTGCCCGTCAGTTCTACGGAAAGCTCCTCTTTCGCAAGTACATGCAATAATACAGTTCTTTGCTTTCTGTAATCCAGAAAACGCAGCAGCTTGTGAAGAGCCTCCTGTTCCTGATCCAGAAAAGCCTCCTGCAGAAAGTCGCTGATCAGAATGGTCACGCCCGGTCCCTTCACGGGAAGCTCCCAGACAGCTTTTGCAATATCTACCGTTCCCTCAAAGGAACACTGCTCCAACCAGTCCGCCATCCGGGGTAAGGCTCTCTTCCCGCCTTCCGCCACAAAAGGCAGATACATCCTGTGCATATCATAGAGCATGACACGGTCCATGTTATTCAGTCCCATATAAGAAAAAGCCGCTGCCAGCATACAGGCAAGTTCACTCTTCGTCTTCGCTCCGTAATTCATGGAGGCACTGGTATCGATCAGAATCGAGACAATCGCCTCCTTTTCCTCCATATATTCCTTCACATAAAGCCTGTCGAGGCGTCCATAGGCATTCCAGTCAATGCGGCGTATATCATCTCCCGGCATATACTCCCTGAAATCCGAAAATTCCATGGAAGAGCCTTTCTGTACGGATTTGCGGTTTCCGGTCAGATTCATGGAAGTTCTGTGTCCCATAGCCAGCCGGAGTCTTGACAACCTGTCAAAAAATACAGCGTCCAACATCATAATTACCCATTAGGTTCTGTCATGTCAGTTTTTTCACGACAGCTCCTTCCTCCTATCTGCCTGTCGAGACCGTTTTTGCCTGTATAATCCTTGTGATGATATCATCCTCGGTAATGCCCGCACTGATGGCCTCAAACCCCGGAATGATCCGATGTCTGAGAACAGGATATGCGGCCTCTCTCACATCCTGAAAAGAAACATTAAAGCGCCCCTCTAAAAAAGCCTTCGCCCTGGCGGCGCGAATCAGCGCCTGTGCCGCTCTGGGACTTGCTCCCTCTCTGATATGTGGATTAGGAGCATGAGTCTCCATAACGATCTCCAGCAGATAATCCATCACCGCATCCGCAATCGGAATCTGATTGACCAAGGCTCTTGCCGCCAGAAGCCCTTCGCCGTCCATCTGCTTTTCGATGACAGGCTCCCTGCTTCCCTCCGTGAGCGCAACGATCCCCTTAAGCTCCTCCCTGTTAGGAAACCGTACAAGCACCTTGAACATGAAACGGTCCAACTGCGCCTCCGGCAACGGATAGGTTCCCTCACTTTCTATGGGATTCTGAGTTGCCAGCACAAAGAAGGGTTCATTAAGCACATGGCTGACATTGCCCACAGTCACCGTATGCTCCTGCATTGCCTCCAACAGCGCCGACTGCGTTTTGGGTGTGGCACGGTTGATCTCATCCGCCAGAATCAGATTCGCAAAAATCGGTCCCCGCTCAAAAGAGAAGGAACTTCCCTGCTCATTCTTAATAATAATGTTCGTACCGGTCACATCGCTGGGCATCAGATCCGGCGTGAACTGAATTCTCTTAAAAGACAGATCAAAAACCTTACCTATGGTACTGACCAGTCTGGTCTTTCCCAATCCCGGCATACCCTCTAAAAGCACATTGCCTCCTGTAAGCATCGCCAGTATCACCTGCCTGATAACCTCACCCTGCCCGATAATTCCCTTCCGTATCTCTCTTTCACATGCAGCAATCCGCTGCGCCATATATGCCGGATCCTGAAACCTGCTCCTGTCTAACTCAGCCATAGTCCTGTCGCCTCCATATCTACCTAATCATTAAAACTCGCAAAATACTCCTTTATAATATCCTCCATCCCGCTCGGATACCGATCCGCCGCTATCCCCTCATAAGCATTCTGCTCATAACTTCCGATCACCGCCTCATAGGATGTATGCTCCCCTTCCCAGTTCAACCCGTTCTGGGCGCGAAAAAACTCGGATGTCTCATGGCTTCCCACATTTCCCGTGAGATTCCCGCTGTCTGCAACAGCATTGGGAACACTGACATAATCGTGAGGCGTACTGCTGCTGCCATCTCCTCTGCCATTTCCGGAACCGCTGCCTTCTCCCTGCCCGTTCTGACCGTTACCATTACCGTCGCCGCTTTGACCGTTTTGTCCTTTACCTTTTCCATCTCCTCCTTGCACGATACCGGCTCCTTCTCCGCCTTGACCGTTCCCGACTCCTTCTCCTGTTTGACCGTTACCGACG
>CAMWMT010000283.1 GCA_947175375.1 uncultured Clostridiaceae bacterium
AACGTGGGAAATAAGCAATTCTGCAGTATGGCATAGAAAAGGGCATAGTGAATATGTTTACGAACATCATCTATGTATTGTGCGAAAAACAGCCGCCGAGGGCGTGGGACTCCCCACGGGCCCTTTGGGGGCGTTTTTAGCTTCGACGAGATCCACCGCCTACGCAGACTAGGCGCGAGGGTTCTCCCGAGCGTCTTAGTCGAAGTTGGCGGTTAGCTCGTCGAAGCGTTGCCCCGGGTTTGTGGGGAGTCCCACGCCCTCGGCGGCGTCACTTTTGCGATACATATGCGACCTATAACAAAAACTATACAATTTCCCGAAAAAACGGTTGACAAAACACAAACGATGGAGTATCATTGTATTAAATAAGTAATACAGTAACACATATAAACGAAAGGGGTGAGCAGATGGAATGGAAACTGGATGACAATCGCCCGATATGGATGCAGCTGCAGGAACAGCTGACAAGGAAAATCCTGTCAGGATGGTATCATGCAGGAGAGAAGTTACCGAGTGTGAGGGAGCTGGCAGCGGAAGCAGGAGTGAATCCCAATACCATGCAACGGGCACTGGCGGCGCTGGATAATGAAGGGCTTACGGTGACGAACCGGACCATGGGCAGGACGGTGACAGAGGATAGCACCATACTGGAAGGTATGAGAAGATCGCTGGCAGAGACGATTATCAGACAATTTTATGATTCTGCTGCTGAGCTTGGCTATACGAAGGAACAGGCTCTGGAGCTGTTGAAAAGGAGAGATGGATAGATGAGTGGAATGTTGATTCAATGCCGGGATGTGTGGAAGAACTACGGCAGCAAGCAGGCGCTGTGCGGACTGAATCTGCAGCTGGAGAGTGGCAAGATTGTAGGGCTCCTGGGTCCGAACGGCTCGGGGAAAACGACGCTGATCAAGATACTGAACGGACTTCTGACGGCGGATAACGGGGTCGTTCTGGTGGACGGAGCGGAGCCGGGTGTTTATACGAAGTCGATCATCAGCTATCTGCCGGATAAACCATATTTTGCCGGATGGATGAAGGTCAGCGACTTGTTTGACCTTTTTGAGGATTTCTATATGGATTTCGACCGGGAGAAAGCCGATCATATGTGTAAGGCGCTTCAGATTGATGAAAATCTTCGGATGAAGACTCTTTCCAAAGGAACGAAGGAGAAGGTGCAATTGATCCTCGTCATGAGCCGCAGGGCAAAATTGTATCTTCTGGACGAACCGATCGCTGGCGTGGACCCGGCGGCGCGGGATTATATCCTGTCGACGATTCTGAATAATTACAACCCGGAAGGAACGGTGCTCATCTCCACGCATCTGATCTCAGATGTGGAGCGGGTGCTGGATGAGGTGCTGTTTATCCAGAACGGGCGGATCATTCGTCAGGAACTGGTGGATGATATCCGCGAAAAAGAAGGAAAATCCGTAGATGAACTGTTCCGTGAAGTGTTCCGGACGATTCCATTTGGAGGAGGTGAATGGTAATGCTGGGAAAATTGATGAAATATGATCTAAAATCCATGTCCAGGGCCTTTATTCCCATGTGGATTCTGGCACCGGTCATATCACTGCTTTTGAGCTTTTCCATACGTGGCATGATTGAATGGACGGAGAATCCAGTACTGAGAAGGCTGCTGGGTGCCGGCAACAGTATTCTGATGATTATTATGGGGCTTTTGTTTGCTGCCGCGATCATCGGGCTTCTGGTCATGACCATTATGTTTGTAGTACAGAGATTCTGGAATGGGCTTCTGAAGGAAGAGGGCTATCTGATGTTCACGCTTCCGGTGAAAGTATGGGAGCTGGTCGTATCCAAGGCGCTGACAGCAACATTGGTTTCCTGTATCAGCATTGTGGTGGGAATTTTTTCCGGCATGATCCTGGGAGTGCTTTCTACGAATGATATCATACATGCATTTGCGTATCTGTGGAAAAATTTTCTGAGTGATCTTATAGAGGTCGGTCCCGTATTCTGGATCAATGTGCTACTGTTCATCTTCGTGCTGATTCTGGGGACTGCAAGTAGTATTTACCATGTATATGCCGCCATGGCACTGGGGCATCTGTTTGCGGTACACAAGGTAGTGGGCTCCTGTGTTTCCTATGTGGGGATCTCGATCATTGTTTCTGTTGTGAAAAATATTATGTCGACGATCACGTATTATATATTGCCCGATGAGTTCTTCCGTATCAACTCTTACGACATGCTGGAGGCGGCGAGCAGCCTGTCCCTTCTGTATATGATGTTGTTTTCGAGCATGGAGATCATCATCTTCCATGTGATCACTGAGCGGATTCTGTCTAAAAAATTAAACCTTGAATAATGTTAGAACTGTCTGTATACTGATATATCATAGAGAGCCACAGAGGCGGAAGGCCTGTGCCCGGCAGATACGCTGTGGGGCATAGGTAGAAAATATTACATGATATGAGGGATGCAGATGAGAGACGAGATCAGGAAAAGACTAATGAAAATGAGCGATGCAGGTTATCAGGAGTTTACTGCATCGCTCATTCCTGTTTCCGGAAGAGGAACCTTGCTGGGAGTCCGCCTTCCGGCGCTTCGGAATTATGCCAGGGAACTGTCAAAGGGGGATTGGAGACAGGAACTCTCTTATGGGGAAGACATTTATTTTGAAGAAACCATGCTGCGGGGAATGGTGCTGGGATATGCCTGCAGGGATATTGAGGAATTGTTTACATATCTGAAGGATTTTGTTCCACGGGTACAGAACTGGTCGGTCTGTGACAGCGTGTGCAGTGGGCTGAAGCTGGTGGTGAAATATCCGGAGAAGACATGGGATTTTCTGCAGCCGTATCTGAATTCCGGGGAAGAGTTCCCATGCCGGTTCGGGCTAATCATGCTGTTGAACCATTTTGTAAAACTGGGAGAGGACAGGAAAAAAATATCCCGGAAGAGATCAGTCACGATGGAAGACCTGAAGGGGGAGGAAGAAAAGGGACTGTATTTGGAGCAGATCCTGCAGGCTCTGGACCGGGAATTCACGGAAGGGTATTATGCCCAGATGGCCGCGGCATGGCTGATTGCAGAATTGTTCGTGACTTATCCGGTCCGCACGATGCGGGGACTGCAGGAACTTCATCTGGATGCATTCACCAGAAAAAAAGCAGTGCAGAAGATCCGGGAATCCCGAATTCCGGACAAAGAAGTAAAAGAGTATCTGAAAGAAAAACTTAAGATTTTTTAAGAATTGTATCCTGAAATTTATGTTATACTGGGAATGATATACAGGGATAGTGTGCCCTGATTTTCGGAAAGATAACACGGGAGGATGTTTGTGGGAGAGACACGGGAGCCTGTGATACAGGTTAAAAACCTCTATAAGATATTCCGGGTGGGAACGGAAAAGGTTCGTGCATTGAATGGGGTGGATTTGACGATCTATAAAGGAGAATTTTGTGCGATCGTCGGGACCTCCGGCTCCGGTAAATCGACGATGCTGAATATGCTGGCAGGGCTGGAAAAGCCTACAAAAGGAGAGGTTATCATCGGCGGACAGCACCTGGAAAGAATGAATGAGAATCAGCTTGTGAAGTTCCGGCGGGAACGGGTTGGATTTATCTTCCAGTCCTTTAACCTGCTGGGGACGATGAATGCGATAGAAAATGTAGCGCTGCCGCTTACTTTCCGGGGAGTGGACAAGAAGACCCGGGAGGCGAAGGCAGTGAAAATGTTAAAAATGGTGGGACTGCCAAAGCATATGAAGCACCGGCCGAATGAGATGTCCGGTGGGCAGCAGCAGAGAGTCGGTGTGGCAAGAGCGCTGGTGCTTGACCCGGAGATCGTCTTTGCAGATGAGCCGACGGGAAATCTGGATTCCAACACTTCGGCGGAAGTGCTAAAGCTGATGCGTAAAATCGTACAGGAACGGAATCAGACCATGGTCATGGTTACACATGATAATCATCTAGCGGGATTTGCAGACCGGATCTTCCATATCATTGACGGGAAGATCGTAAAAGTGGAGGACCGCAGCGAATATATACTCATGAACGAATAGATTTGCAAACAATGAAATGTATAACGAGTGAGCACACCGTTATATGTCATGAAAAATGGCAGACGAATGTGCTCACGAGTATAAGGAGGAAGAGGAATGAGAAGACGGACGGTAAGAGGAGTCGTAGCGGCACTGTGCTTGACACTGCTGGCGCCGGCGGCTGTGGCGATGATGCCGGGTACGGAGATGGTGGCTGAGGCTGCGTCAGGTGGAGATTTATCTACCGTAACAACGGAACGTCAGAGGGAAGCAGTAGGTAGCTTGAAGGCTTCGCTGATTGGAAAAAACATAAATGATAGCCAAAATGAGAGAATTAATGAAATATTAAGTGATATCTATAAAAAAATTGGTTATAAAGGAGAAGATTTTGAAATAAATGCGGATAGTTCTTATG
>CAMWMT010000284.1 GCA_947175375.1 uncultured Clostridiaceae bacterium
TTCCATGATGACCAGCACGGAACGGCAACAGTAGTTCTCTCCGCGATCATCAACGGACTGAAACTGACCGGTAAGAAAAAAGAAGATTGCAAGGTGGTCTTAAACGGTTCTGGGGCAGCAGGTATCGCCATCGCAAAACTTTTGCTGCGTTATGGTTTCCAGAACCTGATTCTCTGCGACCGCAAGGGTATGATCAACAAAAGCAACGCAAACAATCCGGTAAAAAAAGAGATGGCAGAGATTACGAACCAGAAGCAGGAATCCGGAAGCCTTGCAGATGCCCTGCGGGATGCCGACATCTTTATCGGAGTATCGGCTCCCAACAGTGTGACTGCGGATATGGTAAGAAGCATGAAGGAGGATCCCATGATCTTTGCCATGGCAAACCCGACGCCGGAGATCATGCCGGAGGAAGCAAAAGCGGCAGGGGCCAGGATCATCGGAACCGGACGTTCAGATTTCCCGAACCAGATCAACAATGTGCTGATTTTCCCGGGACTCTTCCGCGGAGCGTTGGATGTCCGTGCAAAAGCAATCACTGAAGAAATGAAGATGGCGGCAGCAAAGGCGCTGGCCGGACTGATCAGTGAAGAGGAACTAAGACCAGATTATATTATTGCGGATGCCTTTGACCCGAGAGTCGCTAAAGTAGTCGCCAAGGCAGTTGCAGAAGAAGCAGTCCGAAGCGGTATGACGAAATAGCAGAAATGGGGGTAAGAGTATGGAACGGTTCATGAAAACGGAAATCTGCGGGATCAGTCTTCCGCTGTATCTTGGAATCTTTGCGCTGGTCTTCGTCGCTATGTGCCTTGGATGGCTGCCGGGCGGTATGCTGGGGGCATTTATGATCATGATGGTGTTTGGCGGGCTGTTTAATGTGATCGGAAACAACCTTCCGATTGTCAGAACCTATCTGGGCGGCGGAGCCATCGTCTGTATCTTTGCTTCGGCAGGACTTGTGTATGGCAATGTAATTCCGGAAGCAGTGATTGAAAATGTAGATAACTTTATGAATACCACGGGATTTTTGAACTTTTATATTGCTGCGCTCATTACGGGCTGTATCCTTGGGATGAGCCGGACGCTCCTTCTGCGGGCCTCCATTCGTTTCCTGCCGGTGGCCCTGTGCGCCATGACAATGGCAATTCTCGCGGTAGGAGTTGTAGGAATGCTTATGGGATACGGATTTGTGGATGCGATCATGTATATCGCGATTCCTATGATGGGCGGCGGTATGGGTGCAGGCGTCGTGCCCCTGTCCGGCATGTACGCCCAGGCTTTGAATGTGGATGCATCCGGGATCATTTCTCGCATGATTCCTGCATCGACTCTTGGAAATGTCAGCGCAATCATAGGCGCGGGAATGCTGGCAAAGCTTGGAGATGTGAAACCTTCTCTGACTGGTAATGGAAAGCTGATGCGGAAGAATGATGAGGACTTGTCGGAGGAGCAAAAGCCTGCAGAAAGCATCAAACTGATGGGAATGGGACTGATTATCGCTATGGCTTTTTACTTGCTGGGAACTTATGTCAACAAAGCGGTTCCGGCGGTACATACCTATGCATGGATGATCATTCTGGTGGCGGTTGCCAAAGCGCTTGGCATTGTCCCGAAGCAGATTGAGTATGCAGCCCAGCAGTGGAGCCAGTTCGTGATGGGAAACTGGACGCAGGCCCTGCTGGTCGGTATCGGAATCTCCATGATCGACCTGAACGCCGTATTCCAGTCCCTTTCTGTAACCTATATGATCCTTGTCCTGGTGGTCGTGGGCGGCGTTGCCCTTGGCGCGGGACTGGGCGGATGGCTGGTCGGCTTCTATCCGGTGGAGTCTGCGATCACGGCAGGTTTGTGTACGACGAATATGGGCGGCACTGGTGATATCGCGGTTCTTTCTGCCGCAAAAAGAATGGAACTGCTTCCGTTTGCCCAGATTGCGACCAGAATCTGCGGGGCGCTGATCCTGGTAGTGGCAAGTATCTTAATACGGGTTTTGTTTTAAGAGGGACTGCAAATTAAAAGGCTGCTCCTGGTTCCAAAGAGCAGCCTTTTGTGATATTCATGGATTCCGCCTGTTAATAGACACCTTCATAATTTTCTTCTTTTAGTGATACATCAAAATAGGTATGGAAATCCATTCCAAGGTAATCGCACATTTGCTTCATTTCTATAAGTGTTTTTTCGTCTATTGCGATTCCCTTTTCTTTTGTCTGTGCAACTGCCAGCACTTCTTTTTCCCCGTGTGTATAGATGCGCTCCTGGCCGTCGGCTTTTGGGGCTTCACGAAGTTCCTGGAGAAACGTGGAAAAATGTTTTTTGATTTCTTCACTATTACCAAATATGGAAGGATCGATTGCAATAAATCCATGGCAGGTGCCGCCTTTTCCATCGGTATGGGTATGATTGGACGTAAGTCCCTGTGAGAAGATAGAACAGAACAGTTCACAGATCATACCATAGCCGTAGCCTTTATGGCTTCCATTGACTTCTTCACTGCCTCCAAGCGGTACGATTCCGCCTCCGGCTTTGGAAATGATATTCCTTAAAACGAGATCTGCATCGTTGGAAGGTTTCCCGTCTTCGTCAAGAGCCCAGCCATCAGGAAGCGGTTTTTCCGCTTTCCGGTACATTTCCAGTTTGCCTCTTGTAACCACTGTTGTAGATGAATCAAAGAAAAACGGGTATGGATCAGCCGGTACAGCTATAGCAATTGGATTACTGCCAAGCATTGCTTTGCTTGCGTAAGTCGGCACCATGATTGCTTCGGAATTTGTAAAAGAAAGACCGATGAGCCCTTTGTCACATGCCATTTTTGCATAATATCCGGCGATACCATAGTGATTGGAATTGCGGACAGTGACAATGGCCATGCCGGATGTTTGTGCTTTTTTGATAGCGATTTTCATGGCTGCATGACCGATCAACTGCCCCATTCCATCATGTCCTTCGATGACTGCTGAGACAGGAGTTTCAAATACGACTTCCGGTTTGGCATCAACTTTGATCATACCTTTTTCGATTCCCTTATGATACCTTGTCAATCGCTGCATTCCATGAGATTCAATACCGTACTTATCGGACATGATAAGGACTTCCGTGATGATCTCGCTTTCTTCTTTTGAAAAACCAAATCTGGAAAAAGCGTCATGACAAAAGGCTTCCAGTGTTTCTACTTTGAAATGTAGATGCGACATATTCCATTTACCCCTTTCTTTTCTGTGTGGTGTTCAATTCGGACTGCATTTTGGTTATAAAACAATTTTAGCATTTTTGTGGGAAAAGTAAATGATAGGAGCATAATAAAAGTGTTTGGGAAGTATTAAAACATGGTTTCTCAACAAAAGACGGGAGTGAATAAACGGGCGTTTTTTGGCGGTATGCCTGTACTTGCCACAGACAGGTTAGCTATGGTAAGATGGGAACATACAAGGAAAAAATGTGTTGATCTGAATACTGAGAAGGAGCATGTGGACAGTATGGGACTGTATTTGAATCCAGGAAACGAAGCTTTTCGGCAGGCAGTGACGGATGATATCTATATTGATAAGACAAGAATGATTGCCCTCATGAATCAGAAATTAAATAAATCCAGGGTGAAATATGTCTGCGTTAGCCGTCCTCGCCGTTTTGGAAAGTCTATGGCAGCAGATATGCTTGCTGCTTATTATGGTCGGGGGTGCGATTCGAGAGAGCTGTTTGCGGGCAGAATGATTGAAAGAGAGGATTCTTTCGAAACACATTTAAACCGGCATAATGTAATTCGGCTGGATATACAACAATTTTTGTTCCATAGATCACACCTTGATATTTTTATTGAAAAAATACAGGAGGCGGTCATTAGGGATTTACGGGCAGAATATGGAGATTGCTTTGAAGTGGATTCCTATGGGCTGTCCAGTGTTCTGAAACAGATTTATGCACATACGGGAGAAGGATTTATTTTTATTATCGATGAGTGGGATTGTGTATTTCGTCTGGAAAAGGAACGAAAAGAGATACAAAAGGATTATCTCGACTTTTTGAGAGGCCTTTTTAAAGGGCGAGAATATGTGGAGCTTGCCTATATGACTGGGATACTTCCGATCAAAAAGTACGGAGAACATTCCGCAATCAATATATTTAAAGAATTTTCGATGCTGAGACCGGGTCAGCTTGCGGAATCTTTCGGCTTTACGGAAGAAGAAGTAAAAAATCTTTGTGAAAAATATGATGTGGATTACGCAGAAGCTGAGAAATGGTATGATGGATATCTTTTGAAGGATACGCATATCTATAATCCGCAGGCTATAACAGAACTGATGGACAGCGGTGCTTTTCAAAGTTATTGGACCGGGACGGAGACCTACGAGGCATTAAAGATTTATATTGATATGAATTTTGACGGGCTGAAAGAAGCTGTGATTGGGATGCTTGGCAATGT
>CAMWMT010000285.1 GCA_947175375.1 uncultured Clostridiaceae bacterium
GGAGAGGATCCTGAATATTGCCGATCAGATCATCGTGCTGGCTGACGGAGAAGTACGGGCGCAGGGAACGAAAGAGGAAGTTCTGCCGGAACTTCTGAACACTTCGTCTGGGGCATGTAGCACGCTATTAAATAAAGTTATATAAAACAGCATCGGAAGGAACAATGCACGGAACGATTTTAGGACGCGGAGCGACTGGAAATTGTTTCAGATTCGGGGCATTGTGAAAGGAGATGCGGAACTATAATTAGGAGAAGAGAAGATGGATCAGTTACAGAAGCATATGTTGGAAAAAATAGCGGATCTCCATGCAGTACCAGAGGGAGCCTACAATATACGTGATAACGGGCAGCTCGCCGGAAGAAATACCACTGCCAATATCGATATCGTTACGAAGAAGGACAAACCGGGCATTGATATTATCGTGAAACCAGGGACGAAGAATGAGAGTGTCCATATCCCGGTTATTGTCAGCCAAAGTGGATTGAAAGATCTTGTGTATAATGATTTTTATATTGGAGATGACGCGGATGTTGTGATCGTGGCAGGCTGTGGCATTCATTGCGGGGGCAGTGAGGATACGGAACATGATGGCATCCATGCATTCCATATCGGGAAGAATGCAAAAGTCAAATATGTGGAGAAACATTATGGAGAGGGTGAAGGGACCGGCGGACGGATCCTGAATCCCACCACCATCGTTCACATAGATGAAAACGGATATATGGAGATGGAGACTACTCAGATCAAAGGAGTGGATTCCACGATTCGGGATACAACAGCAGATCTGAAAGATGGAGCGACCTTGATCATTAAAGAGAAGATCATGACTCATAATAATCAGTATGCAGAGACGAATTTTCAGGTGGATCTGAATGGCGCAGGTTCCACCGCAGACGTGGTGTCCCGTTCCGTGGCAAAAGGAAAGTCGAGCCAGGTATTTAACTCGAAAATCTGTGGAAATAATCAGTGCTATGGACATACAGAGTGTGATGCGATCCTCATGGATGAAGGGCATGTGAACGCAGTCCCGTCTCTGGATGCCAATCATCTGGATGCCAGTCTAATTCACGAAGCGGCTATCGGAAAGATCGCAGGAGAGCAGATCATCAAGCTGATGACGCTTGGACTTACCGAACAGGAGGCAGAAGAGCAGATCGTAAATGGATTCCTGAAATAAGCGATATTGAAAAAGGGGGCTGAGTTTTCCGGCAGCCCCCTCTTTTTTGTATTAACTTTTAGACAGCCGTCCCATCACTGCATGATGAATGGAACTTAACGGAGACTGCATACAGACAGCTCCGATCTTGAAGGCTTCCATAGGCATTCCGTATACGACACAGCTGTCTCTGTCCTGCCCGATGGTGTAAGCTCCAGCTTTTCTCATGCGAAGCATACCTGCAGCGCCGTCAGCGCCCATACCGGTAAGGATTACACCGATGGCCCGGTTACGAACGGTGGCAGCAACGGAATCAAAGAGCACATCTACGGATGGTTTATGCCCGCTGACCTTCTCGCCATCGGAACAGCTTACAGCATATCCGCTGCCCATACGGACTACGCGCATCTGCAGGCCTCCAGGTGCAAGCAGTACCAGTCCTGGTCGTATCTTGTCTCCATGTTTCGCTTCCTTCACTTCCAGGCTGCAGATCCGGTTCAGGCGCTCCGCATACATGGAAGTGAAACCTGCAGGCATATGCTGTGTGATAACGATTCCTGGCATCTTCGCCGGAAAATGACGTACTACCTCCAGAATCGCTTCAGTTCCTCCAGTGGAAGCACCGATGGCGATAACATCGATATTGGAATTTGCAGGAGCAGCCAGAACAGGTCTGCGGATTCCGGCTGATGCTACGGTTGCTGTGTGCTGAGGCCCAATGCCGCCGTTGCTGCTGATAGTGCTTCCAATGGATGCAGTCTTAGCTTTGTTATACATGGCTGCCGGATCGTGGGAAGGCAGACGGGGATGCGCATTTTTTCCAATGGCAAGTTTGGATCTCAGTGTACGGATGAAACGGTCCCTGGCACCAGGTTCACTTTCCGGCTTCCGTACAAAATCCACGGCACCGGCTGCCAGGGCGTCAAATACTTGAACATTCAGGGACGACACAAGAATGATCGGAACCGGATGAACCGGAAGCACTTCCTTTAAAAACTGCAGACCGGTCATGCCGGGCATTTCAATATCCAGAGTCATAATATCTGGTTTCAGCATGGGAAGCTTATTCTTTGCATCAAGGGCATTGATCGCAAATCCTACTACTTCAAACCTGGGATCTTCCTGCAGGCTTTTGATCAGCCAGGTCCGGAACAGCATGGAATCATCTACCACCATTACACGAATCTTCTGCGCCATGAATAGATACCTTCTTTCTTATTTATAGTTCCGTTGCGGCCCGTCCAGAACACGGGTTAGAGATCAGCAAGTGGCCGCATCCGCACCCACTCACTGATCTGTGTTCTGGGCGGGCCTTACTGATTTATAATTCTGCATCCGCACAAACAATGCCTCCTGGTCTGGAAGGATTCTCAGCCACATGCGTGTCTGAAAATCCTTCCGGGCATTGTTCGTGCGGATGCTGTTATAGTTCCGTTGCAGCCTATCTGGCTGTTTTGCGATAGATTGCCGGCTGGATATATTCATAAGGACAAGTGCTCTTTGTCAGTCCTTCGGAATGACCGATGAACAAGTGTCCTCCCGGTACCGTTGCATTGTAGAAGCGGCGGACCAACGCATCCTTTGTGTCCTGATCAAAATAGATCATGACATTCCGGCAGAAGATCAGGTCAAATTTCCTCTTAAATGTGATGGGATCCATCAGGTTGAAGGGGCGGAAGATCACATTTTTCTTGAGTGCCGGGGATACGGTACACTTGCCGTTACCGGTCTTTACAAAATACTTGGTCTTCCAGGTTGCCGGAAGAGGTTCCATGCTCTCCTCCGGATAGACGGCGCGGATGGCTTCATCAAGAATCTTGTTGGAAATATCTGTAGCCAGGATCCTGGTATCCCACTGGGATGCTTTTGCGCCAAAATATTCCAGAAGAAACATGGAGATCGTATAAGGCTCCTGTCCGGAGGAACAGCCTGCGCTCCAGATGGAGAGCGATTTATCTCGGGCATGCTTTTTTTCCAGATCAGGAAGCACGACTTCCTGGAAATATTTGAAATGTGCTTCTTCCCGCAGGAAATAGGTGTAATTCGTTGTCAGCTTGTTCAGCATGGCCGTAACCATATCCGTGTCACGGCCGGAGAGGATTTCGTCTACATAGCTTTTGAAATCACTGAATCCCTGTGCAGCAAGCGTATGCGACAGACGACTTACAATGAGCTGTTTCTTTTTGCTCAAATCAATTCCATAATTTTGTTTAATATATACATAGAGACGCTGGAAATCCTGATCAGTCAGTGTCAGCATCTTAGATCACCTCGTATCATTTAATATTGCGCTCTGGCAAGTGCCTGACAATCTACGGACATGAAGACGCTTCCGTCCTCCATATTCACCATTCCGTCCAGAAGCTTCTGTTGACGCTTGAGAGGAATCGGTCGTACATTTTTCAGATCGATATCTATGACCTGACGAACGGAATCTACGATGATTCCCAGAGAGACCGAGTCAATGTCAAGGACGATGATACAGGTTTCGGTGCCACTTTCTGCTTCTGCTTTTCCCATGCGCATCTGAATATCCACAACGGGAAGAACTTGGCCTCTCAGATTGATGATCCCTTTGATGTAGGGTGGTACCAACGGCAGTGTAGTGATCGAATAATTGTTGATGATCTCGATCACATGTCGGGTACTAATATACAGGATCAGATCACCGGACTTAAAAGTCAGGCAGCGTTCTATAGTAGATACCTCATCCTGATCTGGTGTGTCAAGGATCTCTTCGCTGAGGTTTGTTTGTTCAGCCATATCTATTCCTCCTGTCTAAAAGCCTTCAAGGGTAGCTGTGTGCAGGCTCGGAATATCAAGAATGATACTGATATTGCCGTCACCCAGGATCGTACAGCCGCCGATGCCGTAATTTTTCAGTTCAAAACAGTTCAGGAAAGCGGGGAATGGCTTCACCACTACCTGCTGTTCTCCGATCAGGTCATCCACGAACAGACAGAACGAATGATCGCTGGTCTCTACCCAGATCAGAATACCGTCTTCCGGATGCAGGACTTCGGTCTCAATGCCGTAGAACTGATGCAGTCGGACGATCGGATAGAAACCGCCGATGCGTTCCACCATCTCGTTGCCATTCTCATCATAGATGATCTCTTCGGCAGTGATCTTGAAGGACTGGCGGATATTGGCGATGGGGATCGTGAAGATCGAACGTCCCACCGTTACTTTCATGCCATCCATGATGGAGAGTGTCAGGGGAATCTTGATGGAGAACGTAGTTCCCTGTCC
>CAMWMT010000286.1 GCA_947175375.1 uncultured Clostridiaceae bacterium
GAACGATTCTGGCAGGTCGGAATGAGAAGTCACGGATCGTTCCGGCTTCCATGACAAAGGTGCTGACGCTGCTCGTTGCCGTGGAAAATATCGATGATCTGGATGAAACATATACGATTACAAAAGATGTAGCGGAATACTGCCTGAGACACGACTGCAGCGTAGCCGGATTTGAAAAAGAGGAGACCGTGACCATAAGGGACCTGCTGTATGGAGCCATTCTGCCTTCTGGCGCAGACGCGGCGCTGAGTCTGGCTATGTATGTGTCGGGCTCTCAGGAAGCCTTTGCAGAGCGGATGAATGAGAAGCTGGAGGAACTGGGGCTGTCCGGGTCGGCTCATTTCACCAACTGCGTAGGGATCTATGAGGAAGACCATTACTGCACGGCATATGATCTGGCAGTGATCATGAATGCTGCCGTAGATAATGAGATCTGCCGGGAAGTGTTGTCTGCTCATACTTATACGACTTCCAGGACGGAACAGCACCCGGAGGGAATCCTTCTGTCCAACTGGTTTCTGAGACGGATCGAGGACAAGGACACCGGGGGAGAGGTTCTGTGTGGCAAGACCGGGTATGTGGACCAGTCAGGAAACTGCGCCGTCAGCTACGGAGTGGGAGAGAGCGGGAGAACCTGTATCTGTGTGACGGTAAATGCTTATAATAAGTGGAAATGTATCAACGACCATGCAGCTTTGTATAAAAGCCTGGGATAAGGGACATAAGATAAAGGAATATGAATCATACGATTATTTTTTCGGCCGCAGCCTTTGCTGCTGTGCTGTGCATCCTGTGGCCGGTCATAAAGCGGAGAAGATTTGTAAGAGACTATCCGTATGAGAAAAAAATGCTTCTTACTGGCGTTGAATATCGTTTTTATAAAATACTGAAGGAACGATGTGACAGATATCATCTTCTGATCTGCCCGAAGGTCCGGATGGAGGATTTCCTGTATGTGACAGACAGGCGGAATGTGAATAAATACAGAGGATACATAAAATCAAGGCATATTGACTTTATCCTGTGTGACAGGGACTTGCATATGCTGGCAGGTCTGGAACTGGATGACTCATCGCATGATACATATGCCGCGGCAAAGACAGACGCGTTCAAGAACAACGTATTTAAGAAAATAGGGGTTCCGCTGTACCGGATACCGGTAGAGCCAAAGCTGTATAAGACCCGGATCGATGAAATGCTCCGGGAACTCATAAAGACATTTTAGGGGGAAAAATTCATGAAAAAGAAAGATCCTGTATACATTACCGGCCATCGCCATCCGGATACAGATTCCATTGCATCATCCATTGCCTATGCATTTTTCAAACGTTCCATGGGGGTACATGCGGTTCCTTGCAGGCTGGGGGCTCTCAATCAGGAGACCCGTTATCTGCTGTCACGTTTCGGTTTTCCGGAACCGGTGCTTTTGCAGGATGCAAGGATGAAGCTTTCCGAGATCGACATGGATGCCCCGGTGTCCATTACCCCGGATACGACGATCTATGAGACTCTGAAGATCATGCAGAAGGATGACCGCGCTTACTGCGGCGTGGTGGATGAAGACCAGCATCTCGTGGGAATGGTAACGAAATCTGATCTTGCGGTAGTCGGTCTGGAAGATACGGCCCGGGCGATCGATATCCTTGCCCATACGCCTGCGGAAAATATCCGGAAGACGATCAATGGCACTATGGTCTATGATGACGACCAGTCCTGTATCAATGGAAAGGTCAGCATCATTGCCATGACAGAGCTGGACCGTCTGGATCATTTTGATGTGAAGGACCGAATCGTGATTGTCGGGGCGAACACAGAAGCGCAGCGCACGCTCATCCGGCAGGGCGCAGGCATGTTGATTGTCGTATGGACCGATCAGGTGGACGAAAGCGTCATGGAAGCTGCCAGGGAATACCATTGTCCGATCATCCGTTCCGGCCATGGCAGCATGAATACGTCCCGCTATCTGTACTTTGCGCCATCTGTTAAGCGGATCATGAAGACAAAGCTGATCTCCTTCCATACCAACGAGCTGGCGGAGGACGTGGGGAATAAGATGCTCCGGAGCCGTTATCGTGTCTATCCAGTAGTCGATCAGGAAGACCGGCTGGCAGGTTACATCTCCAGATACCATATCATGGATTCCAAGAAACGGAAACTGATCCTGGTGGACCATAATGAGTTTTCCCAGTCCGTGAACGCTGTGGATAAGGGGAAGGTGCTGGAGGTCATCGATCATCACAGGATCAACGACTTTTCAACTTCACAGCCGGTATCGTTCCGTAATGAGATTGTAGGATCTACAGCCACGATCATTGCTACGATTTTCCGGGAAAATCAGATGTTGATTCCGGCGAATCTGGCCGGCCTGCTTCTCGGCGCGATCCTGTCGGATACTATGAACTTCCATTCCCCGACGACTACGGAACGGGATTGTTCCACCGCGAATATACTGGCGGCTCTGGCAGATCTGGACATCGAAGAGTTTGCGGAGGAATTATTTACGGTCACGGCCAGTCAGGAGAAGACGAGCATTTCCGACATGATCAACCAGGACCGGAAGATCTACGATATCCATTCTTGCAAGCTTTCGATCTCGCAGGTCATCGTCCCGTCAGCCCGGGAGACGCGGGCGGATGCGCAGGAGATCGCAGGCGCCCTGGAACGTTTCTGCCGGAAAAAACAGATCGATCTGGCAGTGCTGGTATATACCAGTATTCTGGAAAACGGCTCTGTTGTATTTGCAGGAGGAGAGCGTTCCTCCTGGGCAGTTGAAGCATTTCCGGATCATGACGGAGAAGAACATACGTTCCAGGAAAATTTGCTCTCCCGGAAGCAGCAGATCTTCCCGGCGCTCTCTGCGGTGATTAGTGATTATATGGGAGGCTGAGTCCTCTGGATGGAACAATATAATTTTGGTGAAGATGTTCCGGTTGGAATATATCAAGGATTTACGATAAAAGTAGTGTAGTTGTGAAAATAGAATCGTGTTGATAAAAAGCATTTGGAAAATAAAAATTCCAGATGCTTTTTCTTTGACCTTCTTCATTCGGGGGTTCTGAATAGTTTCGTCTTATTTTTCAAAGCAAAATTTTTGTCATAATATTTTGCATAATTCCATATGGTATTTTACACATAATTTCACCTTGATTTTATAAAGTATTTCATGCTATCTTAAAAAGAAAAGGAGTTGATTATTATGCCGATTATTCGACCGATGTCAGACCTGCGTGATGCAGGAAAAATTGCAGAGTTATGTTATCAAAAAGATGAGCCTGTTTTTATCACAAAAAATGGAAGTGGACACTTGGTTGTTATGAGTATGGAGACTTATGACAGACAGTTTGGACTGCTGGATGTATATCGAAAGCTGGGTGCAGCAGAGAAACAATTGGAAGATGGAGTTCCTCTTTTGGAAGGGGAAGAGATATTTGGCAAACTGAGGAAGAAGCATGAAAGATAAAAGCTGGAAGATTCGTTATACCCAGTTGGCATATTCGGATCTGGACGAAATAGATGATTATATCAGTGAAAAATTATGCAATCCGCATGCTGCGGAGAAACTTCTGAGTGATATGGAAACTTCTATTCAACGATTGGAGCAATATCCGATGATCGGTCCGGAGGTTGAGGATCCATATCTGACATCCAAAGGTTACCGGAAGCTTGTGGTCCGTAATTATCTGATTTTTTATCTGCTTAATCCAGGTCGGCATGAGGTAATCATTATGCGTGTCTTATATGGAGCAAGGGAGTATCATAATCTTTTATAAATATCCCATCAACATGAATACCGGCAATTATATCTATGAACGAGAGAAGATTGAATAATGGTTAAAAGTAATAGCCCTTCTGATAATAGAAGGGCTGAATGCTATTCCATAGAGTGTGGAGGAATTGATGGATGAGTGATATAGAACGAATAAGTGCGGCATTAAAATTGAGAAGAAATTCACTCTGAAAAAAACAGAGAGAAAAATGGCACTTATGATGTTATTTACTATAATGCCTATGTTTATAGTGTCATTTGCAGGACTTATTGCGTTTAATAATACAGTAATGACTTTAGGACCTTTATTTGCCTTGCTTTTTATTTACCCATTGGTGTCAAAAATAATAACTAAAAAATATTGGAGATGTCCAGGATGTGGGAATGTTTTGCCGAATACATGGACAGGGGCGAGGTCTGCAGTATTTGGGGTGTCTGTCTGTGTTTCCATATATGTAGAAATATGTTCCAAATGCGGCTTCAGCCTTGTAGAGGGAAAGCCACAGCTGACAGAAGCAGAAATATTAGAGGATAAACGGAAACGAAGAAGAATATTTGCAGGGATTTATGGAGTACTGGGGATTGTGTGGTTTATCTTATTTTTAATCGTTCTTGTGCTGGTTAAAAAGGGGGA
>CAMWMT010000287.1 GCA_947175375.1 uncultured Clostridiaceae bacterium
TTATACATACAATATAGAAGCCTTCAAAGGAATTCCAGAATATTCCACGCTCAATACGGATCAACTTCGGCTGAATATATGGGTACTGGGGACAGCCATTAAGCAAAATCGCAGAGTGTCCTTTATCTTTAATAAATATGACCGGAACAGCCGTCTCGTTCCGACTCGGGAAAGCAGATATGAAGTAAATCCCTATTATGTTGTGAAATACGGAGCAAGGTATTATCTCCTTGCCAGTCACGGAAATTCGGAGAAGACCTACATCTACCGGCTGGATCTTATGACGGATGTGGAGCTTATGGAGGAAGAAAGGACGAGTGTGCGGGAGATCAAGGAACTGCGCCATTCTAATGTGATGGAGTATATGGAACGTCATCTGCACATGAACTATGATGAGGCAAGAACGGTGACGCTTCGGCTTCATCGTAATGTTTATACTCGTTTTCATGACAGTTTCGGAGACAATTATAAGGTGAAAAGAGCAATAGACAAGGAATATGATGAAGTGGAGGTGTACTGTAGTGAAAACGCAATCGTCAACTGGGCAATTCAGAACAGCGACTGCGTAGAGGTCATTAGGCCGAAGTCCGCAAGAAAAAGGATTCTGGAGAAGGCCGAAATTCTTTTACAGAAATATCAGGAATAAAAAGAACCTGCCCAAAGTTACAGATTTGTGAGGTTATAATAAAACCATGAACGATGCAATTGTGACGAATTAAGAAAGGGCAGGTATGCGGATGAAAAAGAGTGAGATCAGAAACACAATTATGAGAGTGCACACGGAGCAGAATCAGGCGAGCAGAAACGGGATTTATGAACCTTTCAGGAAGAAAATAGAGGAATGGATCTGGTATGATGACCACAAGCCGGATGTACCCTATTATAATCATGAGACAGTGCATGATGAATACCGCAGATGGCATGACAGGGACTGTGTTCTGACAGGAGGTAACTTGAAAGCTGACACGATGTTCAGCCTTTGGCTTCCGCTGCGCCATACGATCACCCGGTTAAATGATGCTGGGACGATTCGGTCAGTGGGAAATATTTCACGTAAATATGAGTTTCTGAGAAGACTGATCAAGGGGAATAATCTGGAGAAACTTTTGCCGGAGAATCAACCAGTTACGGCGAAACTCAGCAGGCTGTTTGACCTTGGCATGGGAAGAGAAAATGTATTTCTGCTTCCTTGCAGGGAATTGAATTCTCTGAGGGGTCGTGCACCGTATTGGGATTATATTCCTGCGTTTTTGCAGGCAGCATTTCCTGGTGGAGCATTTGCCGGATTTTGGGACAGTCATGAAGCATATCTGAAGTGGATCTGTGAAGAACATTTTCAAATGTTTTTTGATGGTGAGATTTTGCAGGAAAGCATCAGGGATTTAAGTGGCTCTCAGGATGTAGGAAGATCACTTCCGCCAGAAGGAATACAGGCTATGGAGCATATGATCGATCAATATATTCGTATACTGGAGGAGCGGAGGAAGTGTTTCGGCACAGAAGAGCTGGCTCTTGCAAAAGAGCGAGAAAGAACTTATCAGGAAGACTGTAAGATTCAAGAGCTCAGAAGCTGCGTCTGTAGAGGAGATAACGGGGCTTTGGAACAAATCAGCATCAAAAGCGAAGAGGTATGTATATGAAAGTGAAAAAAGAAGAAATCAAACAATGGATCAACGATGTGTATACAAAATTGTGTATGTTATTGTCAATGTATGAAGAGACGGACTGTTATAATATAGTTCCAAAGGGGGAGGCAGAAGAAGATCCTCAGGACTTCATAGGCAGAAAAATAGGGGAGATCAGAAGAATCGAACAAAACTTTTCCTTGTATATGGATGAACAGGAGATCGCAAAGCTGAAGAAAATAAAACCTAAATTAATGGCTATTGATCCGGAAGCGGTGATTAGGATTATTGACCCGGAAGTAGGGAAAATTTCAGATAAGCTGGATAAGATTATTGACGATACAGTATATTTTCTCAACAACCATGCAGTGCCGAACGTAGGGTTTTTGTGGTCAGCAATCAATCCTCATTTGACTTACTTTGACCATGTTTTTGACTTGATGGAAAGAGGTGCGCGGAGGAAGCAGTATAAAACGTGCATGAAAAGGAGGTAAACTATGAGTACCTATATTATTTCAGATATACATGGATGCTATGACAAATATATGAAAATGCTGGATAAGATCAGATTTTCCGAAAAGGATAGGCTGTACATACTGGGGGATATCCTTGACCGGGGGCCACATCCCATTAAGATCATACAGGATCTGATGAAGCGGCCTAATGTAGTCTGTCTGGCAGGAAACCATGAATATATGGCGCTCCAGTGCATGCAGTTTCTCTTAAAAGAAATCACTTATGAGAATCTGGGCGAATTGAGTTCCGGGATGCTTGAAAAGTTTCTCAACTGGCAGTTGAACGGATCGATTCCTACAACGGATGAATTTCATAAACTGAATCCTGCCGAGAGGATGGAAGTCATACAGTTCATTTCGGAATTTGATCTCTATCAGGAACTTTCGGTAAACGGCAAGACATATGTGCTGGTACATGCCGGGCTTGGGAATTTTCGTCCGGATAAGGAATTGTGGGAGTATGAGCTGGATGACCTTGTATGGGAAAGGCCTGATTATGAGACACCATATTATTCTGATAAATATGTCATTACCGGCCATACGCCTACAAGTCTCATCGAGTCCAATCCCAGACCGGGATATATTTATAAAGGGAACAATCATATTGCCATAGACTGTGGGGCTGGATTCGGCGGGAAGCTTGCGTGTATCTGCTTGGAGACCATGGAAGAGTTTTATGTGGACTGCAGGTAGAACAGGATAATGAAAAGAAGCAATGGAGGACAAGGATGATACATGAAACATTAGATATGAAAACAGAACCGTTATTAACGCCGGAAGCAGTTTATGGAAAGCATGAAAAGATATGCGATGTGTGTGTGATTACCTTTTCTTATAAAGTGATCGAATGGGCTTTGCAGCATTTGAACTGTGAACAGGCGGCAGAGATCGGATGCTGCAATGGAAACCGTCCAATCTATCTTACGGAGTGGAAAGGAAAAAAGATTGCATTTTATATGACTTTGATTTCTGCTCCGGCAGCAGCGGCATGTCTGGAAGAGGCTCTCTGCCTGACCGGATGCAGAGAGTATGTGGTGTTTGGTTCCTGCGGAACTTTAAACAGCCAGTTGACAGATGGAAAGACGATCGTACCGACTTGTGCCTATCGCGATGAGGGACTGTCTTACCATTATGTTGCTGCATCCGAATATATTGAGATGAAAGACTGGAAAGAGGTTGCGGATTTTTTTGAAGAGAAAAGAGTGCCGTATGTGACAGGACGCATATGGACTACGGATGCCATATATCGTGAAACTTCCGGAAAGGCTGAAAAACTGAGAAAAGATGGATGTATTGCTGTAGAAATGGAGCTTGCGGGTATGCAGGCTGTATGTGAGTATCATGATCTGACATTAAAGGCATTTTTATTTGCCAGCGACTGCCTTGATCCGGAAGAATGGCATAATGAGTTGTTGGGAAGTGAACGTGAGTGGGACACGCAGGTGAAGTGCTTTTTACTGGCGCTGGACTTGGCATTGAAATTTCCGCTTGAGAAGAGAATGGCTAAAGAGAGGACAGGAATTGACAGAAGCTTTTATTCCGTCGGTATTGACGGATGCAGGGGCGGCTGGATTACTGCAGTTATCTGTAATGGAGAACTGGATCTGCGCAGGTTTGTTTCTCTGAAAGAGGTTACGGATGAACTGCCGTTTGATGCCTGTCTGATCGATATGGTGATCGGATTGCAGGGAAATGACAAACAGGTCAGACCGGATGATATGGCACGGAAGATTTTGAAGGGAAGGGAGTCGACAGTATTTACGGCTCCATGCAGGAAAGCTGTGTATGAAGTGACGAAAGAGAGACGGTTCCAGGTCAATATACAAGTGTTGCATAAAAAATTTTCGATCCAGACAGATGCCATTATACCGAAAATGAGAGAGGTCGATGAGTTTTTACAGTCGAACATCCCGTATAAGAACCGCATTCAGGAAAGTCATCCGGAGGTCTGCTTTGCCCGACTGAAAGGAGAGGTCCTTTTAACAAGCAAACATAAAGCAGAAGGAATCAAAGAGAGGTCTGCTGTGCTTGCCAGTTATCTGCCGGAGGTTACAGAAGACTGGATTACGAAATACGCAAAAAAGATGAAATGCAGGAAGGATGATATAACGGATGCTGTTTGCCTGGCCATAGTTGCCAATTTATCCATGCAGGGGAAAACGGAAACGATTCCGCCGAAGCCCGTGATGGATGATACCGGTCTGCTGATGCAGATGGTAATACCGAAAGAAAGAATTGTTATTTAAGATACCCCGGAAG
>CAMWMT010000288.1 GCA_947175375.1 uncultured Clostridiaceae bacterium
CAGCATCTCTCTTACTCTGTGCCTGTATGTGTGTCCGGCTGCAATCTTATCATGCCCGTTCCTGGCGATCGACTTCCGCTCTTCTTCATGAGCCAGATAATAGTCAACCTTCTTCACCAGATCTTCCTTACTCTCATAATATACAAAATCTTCTCCCGGTACGAAAAAGTCCAGAAAATCCGCCTGGAAATTACTGAGTAAAAATCCTCCGCATCCCATGATATCCATTGCCCTGAGAGGAATCGCACTTTTCATGCCGCGCAAAGTAATATTCAGGTTAATCCTGCTCTGTCTGAATACCAACGGCATCTCATTATAATAATCGACAGGGCCATGATTACGGAGATTAGGCAAAGTAAAGCCCTTATAATGGGTAAAGAAATCAACCGGATGATTCTGCGCCACTGCGTCCAGCAGATCGATCCTCTCCACTGTCGTGATCCTGCGGTTAACGATAAACTGTGCATAATAGTATTCTTTTGACTCCATACCGCCAGGTTCCCGCCCTATCGGGTAGGCTTTTTCCAGGTCGTCCATAACAGGTCCTAACACTTCCTGAATAAAATTATAGCCCTGCACTTTCATCTGGGCTACCGTAAGAGCAGCCAGATACCCCTTCGTATAATCGGACAAAATCTCGTCCTGTTCAAAAGGATTACTCCTTTCCAGATAAAGAGAACCAACAAAAGAGACATCGTACACATACTCCGACGGCACAGACTGCCCTGCGATCATGGCATCCAGCCGATCTGTATTCGCCGCCATGGGCAGGTAATGTACTGTAGAGATACCAGCATCATGAAATTCCCTGTATAGTTCCCGGTCAAAAACATAGATCACATTGCAGGGATTGATAACCGTCACAGAATAAAGACGGCGATAGGGACTGTCATAGATCCAAGATACGTATCTGACCTTATTCTTGTTGCAGAAATTAGAAATGACCGGAAAAAAATTCACAGAAAAGAAGATGTCCGGCGCTTCTTCACGCAATATAGCCGACAAAGTTTTTTCAACTTCCGGAAGATCTCTGTAAGTCTTCTCCTCGATGGAAAAGGGTGGGTATATAAGATGATGCCCCTCTGCAGCAAAAGCTTCCTCCAAATCTCTTCTTCCTGCGCTGTTCCATCCGATAATCAAAATCTTCATATCTGTTATCCTTTACTTCCTGTTCTCAAAAATCAAGCATCTCTCTCACCCGATGCCTGTAGGTATGCCCGGTCGCCACCTTATCATGACCGTTCTTGGCGATCATCTTTCGTTCTTCCTCGTGCTTCAGATAATAATCCACTTTCCGCACCAAATCTTCTTTATTTTCATAATAGATAAAATCTTCTCCTGGTACAAAACAATCCAGAAAATCCGCCTGAAAACTGCTGAGCAGAAAACCTCCGCTTCCCATAATGTCAAAAGCCCGCAGCGGGATACCGCTTTTCAGTCCTCGTCTGGAGAAATTCAGATTAATCCTACTCTGCTTAAAGACCAGCGGCATCTCATCATAATAATCTACCGGACCCCGATTGCGCAGATTCGGCAGGGAAAACTCCTTATACTTTGTAAAAAAATCGACAGTATGCTCTCTGGATACCGCCCCCAGCAGATCCATACGTTCCATGGATGTAATCCTGCGGTTAATGATAAACTGTCCATAGAAATGCTCCCTGGACTCCAGGATACTGGGCAGTTCTTCCATCGGATAAGCCCTGGACATCTCCTCAATGACCGGGCTTAAGACTTCCTCAACAAAGTCATACCCCTGCACCTTCATCTGGGATGCCATAAGCCCCTCCAGATATCCTTTCGCATAGTCCGGCAGAATGGCTGCCATCTGATCAAAGGGGCTGCCGTCTTCCAGATAGAGTGAACCGACAAAAGAAACATCACAGGAGAAACAAGAGGCTCCCAGCCCCTTGTTCATAGCATCCAGACGCTCTGTATTTGCTGCCATAGGCAGGTAACGTACGGTCGTAATACCTGCGTTCCAGAATTCCATACACAGAGCTTTGTCAAACAGATAGACAATATTGCAGGGATCAACAATCATTGAAGAATAAAGCGTACGCAGCGGACTGTCATAGACCCAGGAAACATACCGGATACCAGCTCTGCTGCAAAAATACGAAAAGATCGGAAAATAATCAACGGAAAAGACAATATCCGGCGTTTCCTTTCGCAAAATCGAAGTCAGCTTATCCCCGAACTTTGGATCCTTGAATGTTTCACTCATCACAACAGGAAAGCGAATCAGATCATGTCCTTCCAGAACAAATGCTTTCTCCAGATCTTTTTCTCCTATGCTGTTCCATTCCAGATATAGTATCTTCATATCATTCCCCTGTCCTGATCATCCGAAATCCAGCATCTCCCTTACCCGATGCCGGTAAGTATGTCCATTCACGATCCTGTCATAGCCATTCTGAGCGATCGCTGTCCGCTCGTCATCATGCTTCAGATAATAATCCACTTTCTGTATCAGATCCTCTTTACTCTCATAATAGACAAAATCTTCTCCCGGCACAAAGTAATCTAGGAAATCGGACTGGAAATTACTGAGCAGAAAACCTCCGCTTCCCATGATATCCATGGCACGCAGCGGAATTCCGCTTTTGATACTGCGCAGAGTAATATTTAGATTGATCTTGCTCTGTCTGAATACCAGCGGCATCTCACTGTTATAATCTACCGGACCGCGCTCACGGATATTCGGCCATTCAAGCCCTTTAATATAGGTAAACAGATCAACCGTATGATAATTTGCAATGGCATTCAACAGGTCGATGCGCTCAATCGCCGTGATCCTGCGGTTGATCACATAATGCGCGTAATGATACTCCGGAGTCTCCATCCCGTCTATCGATATTTCCTGCGGGAACCCCTCCTTCAGTTCCTCGATGACAGGACCCAGAAGATCCTGGATAAAATTGAAGCCCTGTATCTTCAATTGCGCCGCCATAAGCGCGTCAATGTATCCTCTTGCATAATCCGTCAACAGCGGTGTCATCTGATCAAACAGATTATCTTTTTCCACATAAAGAGAACCCACAAAAGAAACATCACACGCATAGGAAGCGGCTTTCTCTGAATTCAACATCGTAGAATCCAGATGAAACGGATTCGCTGCAAGCGGCATATAATGTACGGTGGATACGCCCGCATCATGGAATTCCTGATATACTTCTTTGTCAAAGACATAGGCCACATTACATGGATATATGATAGTCTTCGAATAGAGCAGAACATGAGGACAATCATATGTCCAGGATATATACCGGATCATTTCCCTTTGACATCCTCTGGCAATCACCGGAAAATAATCGACAGAAAATACTACATCCGGCGTTTCTTTCCTCAATACCGCCCGCAGACTGTTCTCAATCTCCAGATCATATCGGACTTTTCCTTCCGCTACAACAAAAGGAAAGCAGACCAGCCTGTGTCCCTCAGCAATAAACGCCTCTTTCATATCTTCCTGTCCATAGCTTCCCCATTCGACAAACAGAATCTTCATATGATATTCTCCTTCATTTATTGATTCATACTTAATTTGCTGTAGACTCTGGCTTTATCTATAACATAACGCTCACAGATATCTTCCACCGCATACTTCGAATAGTTGTCTAATATCCATTCTTTTTCTTCAAAATCCGCCACATATTCAATCCGTTTCAGCGCCCGCCGCAAAATCCGCAATTTTGACAATAACTGGACTACTGACATCCCTTCTTCCCAGAAACAAAGTCTTGAACGATTCCTTTCTTCCAGCCAGTCAATACGTATGATCGCTTCATATTCTTCCAGACACGCCCATCCCCGAACTGACTCACTCTGAAATATTTCTCTTAACTGAGCCCGATCCTTTCTGCCGCACACCATAAAAAGTTCTTCCATCGCTTTTGACATCATAGCTGTCTGATGCGCCTGTTCCTTTTCTATAGAATAATCCCCATCACTCTTCTCTGCAGAGAAATCTGCCATACTGCCATATTCACAGACAAAAATCCTATAGTAATCATAATATGCCGTCAGGTTGGGAACCGCATTGTCATGATAACACCACGCATTCTCCTGCCAGGGAACTGCCACCTTATAACCGGCTCTTCTAAATTCCATACATTGTGAGATATCATAGAGATCCCATCCGTCAAACAGATCCTCTCTCCACAATATATCATACTGAGTTGCCAGCAAAAGCCCATCTGCCGCCTGTACTTCCACGAAAACATCCTCTCTTGACGGAGATTCACACTTCCACTGCCCTCGATTTTCCATCACCTTTCCTACATTCCACTCTATGTCCAAACTAATCTTCCCTGTATTTCCGACCATTCCAAGCATGCCAATCTGCTCGTCACAGGCAAATACTTTCAGCATATCCGATATAAATTCTGTA
>CAMWMT010000289.1 GCA_947175375.1 uncultured Clostridiaceae bacterium
TCCCAGCAGCACCTCCAGATTCCCATGCTGACGTTCCACTACTTTCAAATTGTGAAAATAAAAATCCTGGCAGCTCCCCGGCATCCTGGGCGCATGCTCCGTGATCCCGTAGACCTCCAGCCCCTTTTCCTGAGCAGCATGGATCATCTCCATCATTGTATTATACGCATGCCCGCTGGCAATTGTATGGGTATGCACATCCAATACGTCTCTCATCTTATAGTTTTGCATCTTCTTTCAGTAATTTTTCAAGCTCCTGCTTCGCCTGTTCCACATCCCGGACAAGGATCCCCTGCATCCCAAGCGCTCTTCCTGTATCCACATTCGCTTCTGAGTCATCCAGGAATACGGATTCTTCTGGCAGAAGCCCGTACTTTTCAAACAGTATCCGATAGATCGCCGGTGCAGGTTTGATTTCCTGCACCGTATAAGACATGATCCCGCCATCCATCTCTTTCAGAAACGAAAGTTCTGATGCCGCTTCCTGCTTTACACGTTCCGAATAGTTGGAAAGATAATACACCTGGTATCCGGCTGTCTTGAGAGAGCGAATCCAGGATGAGGAACCTTTTCTTTCTTTCACGATCGTGCCAAGATCTGAAAAAACCGTACGAATCTCATCTTCCAATTCCGGATCATTGGCGATAAAACCGTCAAGCAGTTCTTCATTTGTCCATATGCCGCGATCCAGTTCGTTCCATATGGGACTCTGCATCATGGCTCTTCCAAGCCTCTCTGCTGTCTCTCCCTGAAAACCCATTCCCTGAATATGCTCTCTCCAGCAATAATCGACCAGAACGTTTCCAATGTCAAAGATAATATTTTTGATCATAATTATTTTTTCCGGAAGATGATATCATCTCTTCCCGGACCATTGGATACCATCGTAATCGGGAATCCGATCTGTTTTTCAATAAATTCTACATAATTTCGGCAGTTTTCCGGAAGCTCTTCATAATTTTTGATGCCCCGGATATCGCACTTCCAGCCAGGCAGCATCTCATAGACAGGCTTTGCCTTCTCCAGAAGACGGGTGACCGGGAACTCCGTCGTCACTTCGCCGTCGATCTCATAGCCTGTACAGACCGGGATCTCATCCAAATAACCGAGTACGTCCAGTACGGTAAATGCCACATCAGTAGTACCCTGAAGCCGGCATCCATATTTGGAAGCCACACAATCAAACCATCCCATACGCCTCGGACGTCCGGTAGTCGCGCCATACTCTCCGCCGTCTCCGCCACGATTACGGAGCTCGTCCGCCTCTGCATCGAAGATCTCACTGACAAACGCACCTGCTCCGACAGAACTGGAATATGCCTTGCACACCGTAATGATCTGCCGGATCTCATAGGGTGGAATCCCCGCGCCAATAGCCCCGTAAGCCGCCAGCGTCGAAGAGGAGGTCACCATAGGATAGATCCCATGATCCGGGTCCTTTAATGTTCCCAGCTGGCCCTCCAGCAGGATATTCTTCCCTTCCTTCACTGCATTCCAGAGGTAAGTCGACACGTCACATACATACGGCTCTACCATCTCCTTATATCCCATCAGTTCCTTATAGATATCTTCCACCTGAAGTGCCGGTGCATGATAGAGATGCTCCAGAATAACATTTTTCTGTACAAGCACCCGCTCGATCTTTTCCTTCAGTTCACTCTCTTCCATAAAAAGCTCGCTGACCTGGAATCCGATCTTTGCATATTTATCCGAGTAAAACGGCGCGATGCCTGATTTGGTAGAACCAAAAGATTTGCCTGCCAGACGTTCTTCTTCCAGTTTATCAAAAAGAATATGATAAGACATCACAATCTGTGCACGGTCTGACACCAGGATCCTGGGAGTTGGAACGCCCCGCTCCACGATTCCTCTGATCTCTTGAAACAGCACCGGGATGTTCAGTGCAACACCATTTCCGATGATACTGGTGGTATGATCATAGAATACTCCGGACGGAAGGGTATGCAGAGCGAACTTTCCATAGTCATTCACGATCGTATGTCCTGCATTGGCTCCTCCCTGAAATCTGACGATGATATCAGAATCTTTACCAAGTACATCCGTGATCTTGCCCTTGCCTTCGTCTCCCCAGTTTGCGCCTACAACTGCTCTTACCATATGTTTTGTTCCTCCATTTCACAGGCTCGAAGAGCCTGCACTGCATGTTCATCTGTGGCTTTTCCTTAACTGCAGCCACACCTTTTATAGTATAGCGTAAAAAGACAGGCAAGTAAAGCATCGTTTATGTTTTCTTTGCATACGGCGGCGATTTGTATTATAATTGCATAGAAACATGCAGCTTCGCTGCACGATATCGATATACCACACAAAGGAGTCATCATGCGCAGATCATCTGTTAAAAAAACAGTCAAAAAAAAGCGGCGGAGAAAACAGAAGGACATGGGCAGCTTTTTCTTTCGTCTGACACAGGTCGCCATGCTCTGTATCATCGTCGGAGCCTGCTTTCTCTTCTATCAGACCGGCTATATCCAGACGGTCATGCAGCTCTATGAGGAAGCACAGGCGGTTATGGAGGCTTCCTCTATTCAAGACTTTCAGACAAATCAGCAGGGAGAGGTCTATGACGCCAACGGCAGCCTGATCGCTCTGTTGAAGAATGATAAAAACATCGTCTATCTGAGCAGCGACGAGATACCACAACAGGTAAAGGATGCGTTTGTCAGTATTGAGGACAAGCGTTTTTACAAGCATCGTGGCTATGATCCTTTTGCGATCCTGAGAGCCGTACAATCTTTGATCTCGAAAAACAGCATCACTCAGGGAGGCAGTACGATCACCCAGCAACTTGCCAGAAATATCTATCTGACCCATACGGTCAAATGGGAACGCAAGGTGGAAGAGATCTTTATCGCCACTGCATTGGAAAAAAAATATTCCAAAGAAGACATCCTGGAATTTTATATCAACAATATCTTTTTTTCCAATGGCTATTATGGCATCCAGGCGGCAAGTCAGGGGTATTTCAGCAGAGATATTGATGAGCTGACGCTTTCGGAAACCGCTTTTCTCTGTGCCATTCCCAACAGCCCCGGAAGATATGATCCCCTGCTCCACATGGAGAACACGCTAAAGCGTAGAGACCTGATTCTGAAGAATATGTTGGAAGAAAAAATGATCACAGAAGAGGAATGTGAACAGGCTCTTGCAGAGACTATCACCCTGAATCCGTCAAAAAATACGTATACACGTACTTGGGCTCATACTTATATCTATGAGTGCGCGACCCGGGCTCTGATGGAAGCCACCGGCGAGGATTATGATACCTGCCGGGAAAAATTATACACCGACGGTTATCGCGTCTATACTTCCATCCATATGGATACTCAGGAAACGCTGCAGAATGCGATTGACGAAGAACTTTCAAACTATAATACGCTGAACAGCAACGGGACTTATGCGCTTCAGGCATCTGCTGCCTGCATCGATAATGAAAGCGGCCTGGTAACCGCCATTGTGGGCGGCCGTACGCAGGAAGATATCCTTCCGGAGTACAACCGGGCATATATGAGTTTCCGTCAGCCCGGCAGCTCCATAAAACCTCTGGTCGTATACACTCCGGTACTGGAGCGCGGCTATACAGCCTCCTCCACCGTCATTGACTCGAAAGAGGAAGATGGCCCGGAAAACTCTTCGGGCCGGTATTCTGGCGCGATCTCTCTTCGGACTGCGGTGGAACAGTCCAAAAATACGGTTGCGCATAAACTGTTACGGGAACTCACTCCGGAAGTCGGCCTTTCCTATCTGCTGAACATGAATTTTTCATCGATCGAAGATGAGGATTACGATCTTGCTGCTGCTCTCGGAGGATTTACCACCGGCGCAAGCGTTCTGGAAATGACCGCCGGTTATGCCACTCTCGCTAATGAGGGTAGCTATCGCCAGCCCACCTGCATCACCATGATCACCGATATGCAGGGAAATATCATCACCATGCCGGAACCGGAGACCAGACAGGTCTATGAGACAGATGCCGCGCACGAGATGACCAATATCCTGGAAGGAGTCCTTACCCGCGGAACTGCAAAAGGAAAAGGAATTCCGGACATGCCATGTGCAGGCAAGACCGGAACTACGAATGACAATATTGACGGATGGTTTGTAGGTTATTCTGCCTATTATACCACGGGAGTCTGGGTCGGTTTTGACTCTCCGCGTGCAAACAGCGCGCTCGCAGGCTCTACCTATCCGGTAAATATCTGGCAGGCATTCATGACGGATCTGCATGATGGGCTGCCGGCAAAGCCGTTAAATGACTGACATTGTTCATGAAGCAGGGGGGGTGCAAAATGTAACCCTGTCCGTGTGCTCAGCACTCGTATGGAATGGAGCGGACAGAAGACTGGCTTTGTCTGTCTCATTCG
>CAMWMT010000290.1 GCA_947175375.1 uncultured Clostridiaceae bacterium
CCCATATCCCCGTCAATGCACATGACCGGAAGTCCGGTGAAAAGTACGGACACCCTTTCATAACCGGTATCATTATAGATCACACATTCAAAAACATGCCCATCTGCAATCGCCGCCCTCATATCTCCAAAGGCCTCATCTGCCACCCACATAACGGAAGCAGAAAGCCCGTCCACCGCCGCACTGACCTGCCCTTTCCAGTGATCTTCTTCCATATTTTTCGGAATATAGTACCGCTCTTCTTTCATTTCATATGGAGCTTTCACACCATTGATCAGAAGCACCATCTCTGTTTCCCCGGAAAAACAGGTTCTGCCTTTCAGGATCCGGGAGACCTCTTCTTCTGAAAACACTCTGGCCTCCATGATCTTTACAGGCTGAAAGAAAACCAGATAACCTGTCAAAAAAAACAGTATCAGAAGGCTGATACTCAGCATGATCTTTTTTTTCATCTTACAGACTCTTCTTGATCTTCCTGATATATTCCGGGGTCGTCCCACAGCATCCGCCGATCAGGGAAGCCCCGCAGTCCCGAAGATGAAGGACGTGTCCGGCAAACTCTTCTGCTCCCATGCTGTAGACTGCCTCTCCGGTCTCCGTGATCACCGGCATCCCGGCATTGGGCTTTGCCATGACCGGAATCGATACCGTATCCTTCAACTGACGGATCACCGCCTCCAGCTGGTCCGGTCCTACAGAACAGTTGACTCCCACTGCATCCACACCCATAGCCTCCAGTGCCGCAGCCGCATCTGTCACGGTCCCGCCAAAATACAGATTACCGTCCCCTTCACAGGTAAAGGATACCAGAAGCGGCAGG
Organism: uncultured Clostridiaceae bacterium; assembly: GCA_947175375.1. Lineage (GTDB taxonomy): Bacteria > Bacillota > Clostridia > Lachnospirales > Lachnospiraceae > Hominiventricola. Next base: position 821 of record CAMWMT010000290.1, read on the forward strand.
TCACATACGGCACGCGCCGCATCACAGATCACCAGCGCCTCGTCCTGTGAAAGCAGCGTCTCCGCCACCAGAAGATCCACTCCCGTTTCTGCCAGAAAGCGGATCTGTTCTTTATAGATCTCCAGGAGCCCGTCATAGGTCATGGGACCATAGGGCTCCATTGCCTTTCCGGTGGTGGACATATCTCCCGCCACGAGTACCCGATCTCCCACATGCTCTATGGTTCTAGCTGCCAGCGTCCGGTTCAGCTCCTCCACCCGATCTGACAGTCCCACATTCTCAAGTGACATCCGGTTTGCGCCAAAAGTCGGTGCATACAGGATCTGCGATCCGGCATCTGCATATTCTGACTGCAGCTGCTTCATAACATCCGGATGCTCATATACCCACTGTTCCGTGCAGACTCCCACAGGCATACCTACACTGCGCAGGCAGGAGCCGGTCCCTCCATCCAGAAGCACTGTTCCTTTCCCTGTCAGTAACCGAAACTCTTCTCTTGTCATTCTTTTTCTCCCATTCTGTTTCCACAGTTCTCAGTTCCATGGCAGCTCCGGATTCTCGATCTTCTTATCCCGGAGCATCAGATCCGCCGTTGCCTCTTTGGCCGGTTTATTCTTAAATAGCACTTTGTTCACTTCTTCTACAATGGGCATGTTCACACCGTATTTCCCGGCGAGTATCATGGCTGCCTTTGCGGAATACACACCCTCTACAACCATCTTCACCTCATCCATGGCTTCCTGCATGGTCCTTCCCTGTCCGATCAGGTAACCGGCCTTCCGGTTCCGGCTGTGTACAGAGGCGCAGGTCACGATCAGATCTCCGATCCCTGTCAGACCGTTAAAAGTCTCGATCCGGCCGCCCATGGCAACCCCCAGACGACTCATCTCCGCGATCCCTCTGGTAATCAGCGCCGCTTTCGTATTGTCCCCGCAGCCAAGGCCGTCTGCCACTCCCGCTGCCAGAGCAATCACATTCTTCAGCGCTCCACCCAGCTCGATCCCCAACATATCCGGGCTTGTATAGACACGAAATACCTGATTCATGAAAATATTCTGGATATATTCCGCAGTCTCCCTGTCCTTTGCTCCTGCTACAACAGTGGTGGGAATTCCATGTCCTACCTCTTCTGCATGGCTTGGGCCTGACAGGACCGCTGCATTGACTCCCGGAATCTCCTGCTCAATGATGTCTGTCAGGATCATCAATGTGCTCTCTTCGATTCCTTTCGCCAGATTCACGATGATCATTCCTGGCTTCACATGGGGAGCCATCTTATGTGCTGTATTCCGAACAGCTGTAGAAGGAACCGCCAGAACCAACAGGTCCCTCCCTTTCACAGCCATCTCTAGATCCGAAGTAAACTGTGTATGTTCCGAAAGCTTTACTCCCGGAAGCTTTGCTCTGTTCTCCCGTATTTCCCGCAGCCTTTCAGCTTCCTCTTCTCTGTGGGACCATATGGTCACCTCGTGTCCATTATTGTCAAGCACCTTTGCAATAGCCATACCCCAGCTTCCTGCTCCGATCACACTGACTTTTGCCATAATCCTCTCTCCTTATGATCTCTTCGCTTCCGTCCGAACGGCCTTCCTGCGTCCGGACACATCCTTCTTTACTCCGATTCCTTCTGAAAGACCTTGCTCTCTGTTCCATGCAGCAGCCGTACGATATTCGTCCTGTGCCGATAGAGGGCCATGCAAGCAAGCAGCACACTGACGGCATAGAATTCCACCCGGTGCCCCTGGCTCATGCCATAATATCCATTTTCTCCAAGCACTGCCAGGACGATGACCAGCTCAGTCACCACAAGGATCGATCCAAGCGATACATACCTGGTCAGAATAACAGCAAAAAGAAATGTCGCTGCTTCCAGCGCTGTCACAATGGGTCCCAGTGTCACCACAAGACCTGCCGTACAAGCGATCCCCTTACCGCCTCTAAATCCAAGCTGTACCGGGAAATTATGCCCCAGTATGGCTCCCGCCGCCGCATACATACCCAGAAGCGGCAGCCAGTCTGCATCCTGCTGACGGAACAGAAGCCTTACCACCACGACTGCCAGCACCGTCTTCGCCACATCTCCCAAAAACACGATAATACCCGCCTTTTTCCCCAGCACACGGAGTGCGTTAGTCGTTCCGGCATTACCGCTTCCGTGCTCCCGGATATCGATCCCATTCATTCTTCCGTAGATATAGGCGGTCTGAAAGATACCGAACAGATAACCAATTCCGAGACTGATCAGTCGTTCCATACCATCACTGTTCCTTTCTCTCACGTATGATAAATTTCAGAGGTGTCCCTTTAAAACCAAACGTGTCCCTGATCTTATTTTCCAGATACCGGGTATAGGAAAAATGCATCAGTTCCTTATCATTGACGAAGACCACAAAAGTCGGCGGCTTTACGGACACCTGGGTGACATAGAAGATCTTCAATCTCCGTCCCCGGTCTGAAGGCGGCTGCTGCATGGCAACTGCCTCCGTGATAATCTCATTGAGCACCCCCGTCTGGATCCGAAGTGTCTGGTTCTCGATCACCATGTCGATAGTTTCAAAAAGCTTTGGCAACCGCTGCCCGGTCTCTGCAGATATGAACAGAATCTCCGCATAGGGCATAAAGGAAAGGATTTCTCTCACCCGGCGTGTAAATTCATAAACCGTCTTATCATTTTTCTCGATTGCATCCCATTTGTTGACCGCAATAATAATTCCTTTTCCACGTTCATGGGCAATTCCTGCGATCTTCGCATCCTGCTCGGTCACGCCCTCTGTGGCATCGATCACCACGACTACCACATCTGCGCGTTCCACTGCCGTCACGGTCCGGATGATACTGTAACGTTCCAGTTCTTCTTTGACCCTGCTCTTTCGCCGAAGTCCCGCCGTATCGATAAACACATATTCTTTCCCGTTCCAGCGGATATCCGTATCAATAGCATCCCTTGTAGTGCCTGCAATGTTCGATACGATCACCCGCTGATTGCCGGTCAGCCTATTAATAATGGAAGATTTTCCTACATTCGGCTTTCCTACGATGGCGATCTTAGGACGGTCATCCTCTTCCTCTCCATCTGTATGCTCGGGAAAATGAGACACCACTTCATCCAGCATGTCTCCGATCCCAAGCCGGGACGCGGCAGACACCGGAACCGGATCTCCGATTCCCAGATTATAAAACTCGTACACGTCCGCCATATATTTCTGGAAACTGTCCACCTTATTCACAACCAGTACTACCGGTTTCTGCGAACGCCGGAGCATATCCGCCACTTTGGAATCCGCATCCTGAAGTCCCTGGCGCACATCCACCAGAAAAATGATGACATCCGCTGTATCAATGGCGATCTGCGCCTGTTCTCTCATCTGGGACAGGATGATATCATTGCTGTCCGGCTCGATTCCGCCGGTATCGATCATCGTAAAATTATGGTCCAACCATGAAACGTCCGCATAGATCCGGTCCCTGGTCACGCCCGGCGTATCTTTCACAATGGAAATATTCTCCCCTGCCAGCGCATTGAACAGGGTAGACTTCCCCACATTCGGCCGCCCCACGAT
>CAMWMT010000291.1 GCA_947175375.1 uncultured Clostridiaceae bacterium
CCGAAAGTCGGTAGCAGGTGAGATCGTGGAGGACGAATGTGCCCGCTATAATCTACAGGAGGCTGCGGCAAACGGAGTCCGGCTTGGCGCATATTTCTTTTCGACGGCAGTGAATCAGGAAGAAGCAGAGGAAGAGGCTGCCTGGGTGTGTGAATTTCTGAAAGGTTATCCGATTACTTATCCGGTAGTCTATAACTGCGAAGGGTTTCAGGAGGAGAGCAGCAGACAGCATGGACTGACCGTGCAGGAGCGGACTGCGCTGGCACGGGTATTTCTGGATAAGATCGAAGAGGCTGGGTACACAGGAATGTTTTATGCAGCGAAAAGTGAACTGCAGGACAGCCTGTTCTGGGACACGGAGGTGCTGGAGCAGAGATACCGGATTTGGGTGGCGCAGTACCTGTCCGATGTCTATCCGGAGCTCCCGAACCCGGAATATGACGGAAGATATGCCATGTGGCAGTATACGGATAAAGGAACCGTGCCCGGAATCCGTACGGTGGTGGATCTGAATGTGGCATATTTTGGATATGAAGAGACAACATCTGCTCAAGAGGAAGGAACTGCGGGGCACGTGGAAGCGGACCCGGAAGTGGGAGTGATTTTTGAGGAAGTGAACGAACAGGTGACTTCTAAAGATGTGACAAATCTTCGCAGTACCATGGACCAGGGCAGTGACAGCAATGTAGTCGCAAAGCTCCGGAACGGGGAAGTCTGTACCCGAACAGGTCTTGGAAATAACGGATGGTCCAGGGTGGAATACGATGGACAGGTGCTCTATGCGGTGTCCAGTTATCTGACTACAGATCTGAGTTATGTGACACCAGCACAGGATCCGGATGACGGATTTAAGACGAAATTTACGAAAGTGACAGAGAATGTTACGGCAAAGGATGTGACGAATTTACGGAACCGACCCAGCGTGGAAGACCCGTCAGAGGTGATCGTCCAGCTGCATAGCGGGGAAGTGATTGCCCGTACCGGCGTGTCGGAACTTGGATGGTCGAGAGTCGAATATAACGGACAGACGCTGTATTGTATCAGCAGTTATCTGGAAGTAGTGGAATAAATGTAAGAATCATAAAAGCCCCGCGGAATGATCTGCGGGGCTTTTAGTGGCTGGAATCATATGATGGCTTCAATCAGTGTACGTCCATTGATCTGAAGCTTTCTGACGCCGACTTTTTTCTTTTTATTAAAATTAAAACTGATCATATAACCTTCTGTTAGATGATAGTCCTGCAGATAATCAAGCAGCTGCTGTTCACCTCTGCGATTATATTCCTCACCTCTCCATATCTTGAGTTCGCAGACATATTGTTTACCATGATAATCAATGATCACATCTGTCCTTCGCATGTTTCTTGTTCGGGCTTCTATATAGTAATTTCCAATGCCATTAATAATTGGTTTCAAATAGAGAAGAAAAAAACGCCGTCCGTTTTCCTCCAGAAATGTTTCTCCAGAGTCTCCATACAGGTCTGTAAAGGTTTCTGTGAATCTTCTCAGAATCAGTTCCATATCAAGCATTCCGTTATGGACAAACATATTTTTATCGAGAGAAGCCGCCTTATATATTTTGCTGTTCAATATGTCTTCTGACAAAAACAGATTATAAAGCCTGGTCTCGAAAATTCGATTGGATACTATGACTGTTTCGTCCATTCGATTCATGAAGCCGAACATCAAACCGATATTTATGATATGTGTGTCAGAATTATAGGGGAATTTTTCTCCCAAAAACAACATCGCGTATAACATTTTTTTCAGGTCCGGAAAATCATTCAGTTTCTTAATCATATCATCAAATAGGGTATTGGATTCCAACAGCAGTACTTTAACTGCTTCGAGAAATCCCTGCGATGTCCACACAGAAGATTTTGTCGGGAAATCTGTTCTGCCGGGTAAGATTTCATCCATGATCTTGCAGATTCGGGATACTAGAAAAGGATAACCGGACGTATATTCATAAATGGATTTTGAAATGAGGGAAATATCCATTCCAGTGTGTGTGTTCTGTTCATATTCTGTAAGCATGCCGGCAATATCCGACACATGGAAATTCATATCAACAGAAAAATCAGATGCGATATTCCAAGGACTGTTATATTGATGCTCAGAATCCGGACGAATCTTTAATTTTAGGTTTTTAATGTCGTAGACACTGGTCAGGATGACAGACTGAAAAGAAGGTTGCCTTTTCCTTTTCAGGTACTTATCCCGGAGCATTCCCAGAAACGAAAGAAAGATTTTCTGGTCAGCTGCCTGATCCACTTCATCAATCATAAGAATGACTGGCTTTTCTGCCTCCATGCAGATTCTGGATATCAGATTAGAGAGTGTAAACAGGTTTGTATCAGTAGAACTGTTCATTCTTACGCATTCTGCTGCGACAGGCTCTGGAATTCCATCTGTCTCTTTATAAATGAGTGTATTGGAAAGAAGCCCGCAGATTCTCTGGCAAAAAGATGTCTCTGTGGCATAGACATGATCACTAATTCCCTCAAAGCTGATAAAAAATACAGAATACCTGTCAGACAGGCGTTCTGCCAATAGGCTGATTGTCGTGGTTTTTCCATATTGACGAGCTCGGTTGATGGTAAAGTATTCATTCTGTTCTATCAGATGCTCGATTTCATCCAATCGGTGGTCAAGATTAACCATATAGTGCTCGTCCGGATAACAGATTCCGGTAGTATTAAAACGCTTTTCCATAAGATACCTGCTTCTGCATATTTTACTGTCTCTTATTTTATCATGATGAACCGGGCTTCACAAGGGAGAATTGAATATGAGCGTTCTGCTTTCCGAAAGACCGGGTTCTTGTTGACAAAGCCCGGGAAGAAAGATAAAATTAAAAAACACAGTAGGGACATCCGGCAGACAGAATTATAAAAATATGAGGAGGAAATAAAAATGGAATTAAAAGAGCTGTTTCAGATTCGCAGAAGCGTTCGTTCTTATCAGGAAGGGAAAACGGTAGAACGTTCTGTTATTGAGGAAATATTACGAGGAGCGCAGATGGCTCCTACCTGGAAAAATTCTCAGACCGGACGGTATTATGTGGTAGATACTCCTGAAAAGTTATCAGAAGTGCAGAAAACATGCCTTCCGAGCTTCAACCAGAAGAGCAGCAGCCATGCGTGTGCTCTGATCGTGACCACATTTGTGCGGGATGTGGCCGGATATACGGCAGGCAATCCGGACAATGAGATGGGCAATCAGTGGGGCGCTTATGACCTGGGGCTTCAGAATGCTTATCTGATCCTGAAAGCCCGTGATCTTGGACTGGATACTTTGATCATGGGAATCCGTGATGAGAAGGAACTTCGCAGACAGCTTGACATTCCGGAAAACGAAGATGTGGCTGCAGTCATCGCGCTTGGCTATGGTGACGGAGAACCGGCTTTTCGTCCGCGTAAGGACCTGGATGAGATCGTTAAATTTTATTAAGGAGAACATGGATGGAGTTATCGCAGTATTTTAAAAGTATCGTTGACAGTGACCAGTGCGCGGTTGTGATCTGTGATCTGAACCATACGATCATCTATATGAATCCGTCTGCTGTGGCCAGATACGCGAAACGGGGCGGTGAGAAACTGCTGGGAAAAAGCCTTATGGACTGCCATAATGCAAAGTCCCAGGAGATGATCCAAAAGGTGATGGACTGGTTTGCCATGAGCAGTGACCATAACATACTTTATACTTCGCATAATGAGAAAGAAAATAAGGATGTATATATGGTAGCACTGCGAGGGGAGGATGGGACTCTGATCGGATATTACGAAAAGCATGAGTACAGGAATGCAGAGACAAGGCCTTTCTATGATTTCGATGCATCAATGCCGTGAAAGATGGTTTGCGTGATATCGCGCTGGCATGGTTCTGGATTCGGTTGACCAGCATTTTCAATCACTAATAAAGGGGGTTGGCGGGAAACTCAGCCCTGGCTGTATGATAAGCGCTTGTATGGAGTGTATCGGACAGCCGGGATTGTGTTTTCTGACAACCCCTGAATTTTTTTATCTTTTCTCGTTCCCTCATAAGTTTTAGCCCATACTGATTGAAGAAGCGATAGGGAGGCCATCCGGACTCTGAGCGGAGCCGGATACTCTTAGCCGTTTCAGATAACAGGATGAAATATTGTTTACAAAAAGAGATACATACAGGCAGTATTTTGCGAACGGAAGATCAGATGTTCTTTGAACTATTGTAAAAGTATGGTGAAAAAATTAAGATAATGATATAAAAAAACACAACACAGACCGCCGGATGGAGGCGGTGGATGGGAGGCTGGGTCGTATACACCGCTGGCGCTGCCGCCGATATGCAGTGTGTAGATAGCGGTGGTCGCGGGAT
>CAMWMT010000292.1 GCA_947175375.1 uncultured Clostridiaceae bacterium
CGGAGATGGTTTTAATTGACAGGGCGAACAGATTCCAACTACTACTGTATTATCAAGATTATGTCATTTTTTTAGAGTTCCCTCCGGATATTTTCTGGATCATGAGATTTCACAGGAAAAAAAGGATATTTTTGGCGATCTGTCTACACCTTTTGGCTATTTTGATTTGTTAAAAGAAACATATATTATGGAGCAGAAAATTTTTGAATCTATGGAAATTGATGGTGTTTTTGAATTTGAGGCTGAAGTTATAAAGAAGATGAGCGACATCCAGAATGAAATTCAGGAATTGCAAAATAAGATAGAACTTTTAAAGCGAAGCAGATTTAGTCAGAATTACATGGATAATAAAGGAGAAACAAAAATATGATCTTACAAGAATCAAAGGAAAACAGCATCCGAAAGGAATATTTTAATCATATCAGGCTGTCCAGGGCAAACCGGGAGCTGGCGGAGACTTATCTGGACATGGACCAGCCGGAAGATCCGGAGCTTCTTAAAAAAGCGGAGCATCAGGACCTGTCATCTGCCGCGCACTGGATCGAGGCGAAGACAGATTACCTGAAGTGGCTTCTGAAAAAGAAAAAAACGGAAGAACTGAAGCGTCTGGTCCGCCTGCTCGTGGAGGTGGGAGGTTCGACCGCCTGGAATGTGCTGGTGAGTTTTTCTTATTTTGCGCGTCCGGCGGAACTTGAGAAGGTGCTGATTTATTTGGAAGCCCCACATGCAGAGGCGCAGAAGATGGCGCTTCGGGCGGGACTTTGCGCCGTCTCTCTGGTAAAGGGAAGCCTGGAGGATGCGAAAGAACTTTGCCGTCTGGGAAAAGATCACGCAGAAATATTTCTGGATGCGTTGAATTACTGTCGGGACAGTGACCGGGTATCCGGTGTCGAAAAGAATCGGAATGCGTATATGCTCCTTCAGGCCATGTATCTGTATTACATAGAACCTGGAGCAGCGCCGGAGGTGGTTCGTGATCTGGAAGAACGGCTGATCATAAGTCTTGCGGATCTTATGGCATTTGAGCGGCGGGAGCTTGCCTGTATCCAGGATTTTGCCAGAACAGCGGACCGGGATATGCCGTTTCCACACAGAATTCTGTCCATCTACAGTCAGAGGCGGTCCGGCGCCAATACAGCAGGCCCTCTTTCTGCCTGCGCATTTCTGGCGCTCCGGCACTCCGTGCGCTTTGAGATCCTGCTCCGACTGATGGCGGCTATAGACCACCGGTATCAGGGGAGAAATCTCATGCTTGCCACCTGTATGGGAGTGGCAGAAGAGGAATATTTTGACGCCCGTATGGAGGAATTAGAAGATATGCTGCCGATCTCGGATGAAAATTATATCATCTGGTGTCTGGAATACGGATATACACGGGCAGTAGAGCGTATGGCGGTCAAATGTCCGGATGGAATCCGGGAAGCAGTTGCAAAGTCAGATTCCGGACAGTACAGAGAACTGATGGAGATCATACAGAAGACGGATTCCGAACTGTGCAAGGAGATGAAATCAGACTATCGGAAGACTTACTGTGAAAAAGTGGCTTCGGAACTCGTGTCCAGAGTCAGCCCGGGAAGAGCGGACGCGAAAGAATACCTCCTTGGAAATGGTCCGGTGGAGATTCTGGAACCGCATTTGAAGGAGTGGGGAGGCGATCTCTATGAGGAAAGAGAGACCTATGCAAGACTGAAGGTCCTAAAAAAGATAGAGCCAGCCATGTACCGGAGGGGGATCGTGCTGGAAGCGGTTCGGAAGATGGCAGGGTATTTTGCGCATTATCCGCTGTTCGATCAGGAACCCGGGACGCAGGACGAGTTTGAACTTCTGATCAATGCACGGCAGATGGAAGGAATCCTTCAGATTTTTGAAGAGGAAGTCATCCCGGCCCGTTGGCAGATGGAAGCACTGAGCGGTATGGGGAATTGTTTGAATAAAAAGCAGAAAACACAGTATCTGGAGCGGTGCGTGGAGATCTTTATAAAGAGGGCACAGGGACAGGATATGGAACTCTGGGAAGAGAGCATGGCAAAGACTGTTCAGGAAGGAAGCGCTTCGGCGTGCTGTCTGTGTCTCAAAGTACTGGCAGAGTACGGTGGTGAGAAATATAAAGAGATCTATCTGTCTGCGGCTTCTAATGGAATCAAACAGGTGCGGACTTTGCTGGTCGACATTTGCAGGGCATACCGGGAATGGATGCCGGAGATTCTGACACTGCTGGATTCCAAAAAGATAAAAGAACGGGAATTTGCCGTCCTACTTCTGGAGGAATGGGGAGACCCTTCCTGCCTGGAAGCAGTCCGGGCGGCACTGGGACATGAGAAGAATAAGAAACTCATCGCCTCTCTGCAGGAACTGGCAGAAGAACTGGAGAAGGAAGCGAAGGGTGCGGATGCGGCGCAGTCCGGACGGGCGAAGCGAACAGAAGAAAAGCTGGCAGCGGAGATTTATAAGGGAAGTAGAAAGAAAAAAGTGGAGTGGATCCAGAGCATAGAGTTGCCGGAGGTACACAGACAGGACGGAGAAACCGCAGTGCCGGAGTATCTTTTTGCAATCCTGACTGCTTATGCGGATATGGCATTTCCGGGAATCAATCAGGATGCAGCCCGACTGGCAGCCCCGCTGGTCCCGGAAGAGCTTGCGACATATATGCAGGCACTGTATGAGGGGTGGATGAGCGCAGGAGCGGAAGCGAAGAAGCGCTGGGTGCTCTATGCGGTCTCCATCCACGGAGGACGGATCATGGTGCCGGTGCTCCATGACCAGATCCGGGATTGGGCAGAACATTCCCGTGGCGCTATGGCGGCAGAGACGGTTCATGCCCTGGCATTGAACGGCAGTCCGGAGGCGTTGCGCCTGGTGGACCAGATGTCGAGAAAGTATAAGTTTCGTCAGGTAAAGAACGCGGCAGGAGAGGCGCTGAGACATGCGGCGGCAGCTCTCTTAATCAGCCGGGAAGAACTGGAAGACCGTCTGGTGCCGGATCTTGGGTTTGACGGACAGGGGGAACGGATTTTTGACTATGGTTCTCGCAGCTTTACAGTCCGGCTGAGCTCCGTGCTGGAACTGGAAGTCTTTGACGAAAAGGGAAAACGCCTGAAGAATCTGCCTGCCCCCGGCAGAAAGGATGATCTTGAGAAAGCTGCCCTTTCAAACAGTGAATTTAAGCAGATGAAAAAGCAGTTAAAAGAAGTGGTGTCCAGCCAGAAGCTTCGTCTGGAACAGGAACTGTCTATGCCACATTTCCGGGAGCCGCAGAAATGGAAAAAACTGTTTGTAGATCACCCGGTCATGCATCCGTTTGCCACGGGACTGGTCTGGGGAGTATATGAGGATCAGGAATTAAAAGAAACGTTCCGGTATATGGGGGACGGAACCTTCAATACGATGGATGAAGAGGAATATTCCTTTCTGGAATCGGGACAGATCGGACTCGTGCATCCACTGGAGCTGTCCGGGGAGGAGTTTGCAGCGTGGAAGGAGCAGTTTTCTGATTATGAGATTGTACAGCCTCTGGAACAGCTTGACCGACCGGTATTCCGGCTGAAAGAAGAAGAGAAGGGAGAACAGGCGGTCACACGGTTCGAAGATCAGACACAGAACGGCCTGTCCCTGTCCGGTAGGCTTCTGAGGATGGGCTGGTTCCGGGGAGAAATCCTGGATGCAGGATTTTTTGTAAATTATTACCGTGTGGACGGAGCGTATGGTGCAGAGCTTACTTTTTCCGGAAGCTCCGTGGGATATGAGAATGAGGAAGTGACCATACAGCAGCTGTATTTCTATCGGGTTGCTCCGGCAGAGTCCGGTGACGGGGCAAACCATCCATTTCAAAAAGAAAACCGCTGCCTTCTGGAAGAAGTGGACCAGCGGTATTTCAGCGAGGTGCTGCTACAGGTGACAAATGCAGTGGGAGAATGAAGAATTTTTTGCAGCGCCCTGTAACGTGGATATTTTTTTACCCGGTTGCAGAAAGCTTTATCGAGGCGCTCAAGGCTTGAAAATCTCCGGTGCAGGCGCTGCAGGTATTTCCCTGGCACAGGTAGTAGGCGGCGTCGCTGTCCGGAATCGGGTAGTGTGCGGTAAAGGGCGCAATGCGGGCGAGCTGTTTCCGGTTTTGGGATGTTAGAAACAGTACGGTTAGCCCCGGCAGATAATTCCGGCGAAGGAAGTCCGTCAGTTCTTCCGGAATCCGCTTTTCTGTGGAGACACAGATCAGTTGTGAAGACGGATAAAGCACGCTGCACATAGCGGACATGGCAAAGCAGTGCCCGGACGGGTATGCTTCGGCTTCTCCGGTAAGATAGCGCAGGATGCGGTCCCGCTCGACCTGCCAGGATTCTTCTCCGGTCAGTTCGGACAG
>CAMWMT010000293.1 GCA_947175375.1 uncultured Clostridiaceae bacterium
GTACAATATGGTGGACCGTATCTATATCGGCAATATGGAAAATGGCACGATCGGCATGGCGGGACTTGCGGTATCGCTTCCGATCATCACATTGATCCAGGCCTTTACACAACTGTTTGGTACCGGCGGAGCGCCATTAGCGGCAATCCGGCTGGGAGAACGCAGGCAGGATGAGGCGGAAAAGATCATGACGGCATCCTTTACTGCTTTGATCGTTTCCGGAATCCTGCTGACGATCCTGATCGAACTGTTTCAGGCGCCGATCCTTTTATTGTTTGGCGCGGATGAGGCCTCATTAGCGCCGGCAATGGAATATATCACCATCTATGCGCTGGGGACTGTTTTTGTGCAGATCGCTCAGGGAATGAATCCTTACATCAATACACAGGGTTTTGCAAAGATGGGAATGGCGACGATCCTGATCGGAGCCGTTTTAAATATTGTGCTGGACCCGGTCTTTATCTTTGCCATGGGCATGGGGATCCGCGGAGCTGCGCTGGCAACGATCATCTCTCAGGGAATCTCCGCCATATGGGTTCTGTATTTTCTGATGAAGAGATCTCCGTTAAAGCTCAGACACTGTTATCTGCTTCCGGAATCCGGCATACTGATTTCGATCATGATGCTGGGCGTCTCTCCCTTTGTAATGAGTTCTACGGAGGGGCTTTTGCAGATAGCCTTTAACAACCAGATGTCCATCTATGGTGGCAGCATAGCAGTAGGTTCCATGGCTGTTCTGATGAGCCTTTACCAGATCGTGCTGCTGCCGCTGCAGGGGATCTGCCAGGGAGCGCAGCCCATTTTTTCTTATAATTTTGGCGCGAAAGATTACGGAAGAGTCCGGAAAACCTTTCACATCTGTTTTCGGGTCTGCCTTATCTATTCCTTTTTGACAGCCGGTATCATCATGCTGGCTTCTCCGGTGTTTGCCCGGATCTTTTCCAGAGACACAGATACCATCCGTTACGTGTCCTGGGCTATCCGTATCTATTTGTTCGGCGGCATGGTATTCGGCGCGCAGATCGCATGTCAGCAGTCTTTTATGGCATTGGGACAGGCAAAGAGGTCTCTGTGTATGGCGCTGCTGCGGAAAGTGATCCTGCTTATTCCGCTTTTGTACATACTCCCTGTTTTACTGGGAAATTCAGAACTGGCGCAGTTTCTGGCCGGATCGGTGCTTGACCTGACTAGGGATGGTGCCAGAACATTCTGTGTCTTGCTTGCGGAGCCGGTTGCAGATACCTTGGCAGCTACGATCACCACCCTGACTTTTCTGAATTTTTACAGAAAAAATCTTCAGAACAGTTTATGAATCTCAGTTAAAAAGTACGGAAATACACATAAGGGAAAGCAGAAACATTTCTGGCAAACAGAAAGGAAGGGATAATGTTCAGACACAGTTATATTCCGCCTGAGATATTGAAAAATATGGAAGAGCCATCCAAAGAAGGAAGGATTCTTATGGGTGTGTTGGGAAGCTTTGCTGGAGCCGCGGTGATTATGCTTGTAAGTGTCGTTTTATGGCTGTGTGATCTGAGATTTGGATGGGATGTTGAAATCGGTTATTTCCTGCTCCCTCTGTTTATTGGATATATGGCAGGCTGGGGGTATCGACTGTTCCGAGGGATTAGATCGGTACCCACCGCGTTTATTGTGGTGGCGGGTGTAACTCAGTTGTCAAGCGTGATATGGCTGTTGGGACTGTTTGTTTTTGTGGCATATGATGTGACAAAAGCCAGCAGTCTTCCATTCAGATTTCTGTACAGTAGTCTGACAGTACTGATGCCGGAGTTTTGGAAGGAATATGGGGATGCACTGCTGATTTATGAAATTTTGATTCTTGTGGGTGTTGTGGTAGCTGGCGGCGCACTGTTCCGGTATGCGGACTGGAAGAACACACCTTGGCGAATGGCAGCGCATGCCATGAAGAGACAGGGACATAATCTGCTTACGGAGCGTCTTCCGTACGGAACACTTCCAGAGCAGTTTCGTGTAGGGGCACGTTTGTCCATAGAAGGAGAAATTTTTCGTGTATCACCACATTTAAAAAAAGAACACAGCTTCACTGTCTGGGACATTGCGGGGGCAGTCATAGGACCATCCAACGGTCTGAATGTTCTGTATGGCAGAAACCATCAGGTGCTGGCAAAGTTTGCAGGATGCATGCGGAATTCGGAGCTGTTGATGAAATATCTGGTGGAGAACCATATTGTTATGACATGGATCAGACCGGATCAGAGACTGATATGGCGTGAGGAACCTGTTACAGATTTTCAGGATTCTCTACCGAAAAAATTCACCCTTCGTATGGAACCCGGGACTCGAAAAGGGTTTACGGCAGGCGGGACATTCTTGATTCTTTTAGGCTGCAGTGTTTTGCTTTATGTTATTTATCTATGGATAACAGGAGCGTTTGACGGGGATGAAGCAACAGGAATTACAGTCTCGTGTATTTTTGTGATTCCAGGTCTTATTTTGGCAGGAATGGGATTTTATCTGATTGGTATCTCCAAACAACAGATTGATGTAGATGAAGGCCGGATACAGGCTGTTACCATATGGGGACGGTCTCATACATTTTCTGCACAGGATATTCTGTCTACGTCACGTGCACAAGGAAGACTTGTATTGTATGATTGGGAATGGAAAAGAATCGAAAGCCTGGATCTGCGTCTGGAAGGGATCCTTATGCTGGAGCAGTATCTAAGAGGGGGACTGCAGTCAGGATTAACGGAGTTTATCCCATACATTGAATTTACAGGAAAGGAAAATGTTTAAGGGTGATACTATGGAGGTTATGAAAAGTCTGTTCAATGTTTTGTGCCGTTTGTCAATAGAGGTACCAAAGTTTAAAAACTGTATTTCCCTGGTATGGTATTTTTAAGAGAAGCGTGATAAAATGTGTCCAGAGAATATATGCCAGTTTATGTGGAGGGAAAGGATCATGAAATGTATTAAAACAACCGATGCAGTGGGACATGTGCTGTGCCACGATATCACAAGGATCGTCAAGGACGTCGTGAAGGATACGGCTTTCCGGAAGGGACATATCGTTACGGAAGAGGATATTCCGGTACTTTTGTCCCTTGGGAAAGACAACCTGTATGTATGGGAAAAGGATGAAAATATGCTGCATGAAGATGAAGCGGCACAGATCCTGTACGAGGTCTGTAAAAATGAAAATATGCATCCTACGCCGGTCAAAGAGGGGAAGATTGAACTGGTAGCAGACTGCGATGGGCTTTTCCGGGTAGATGTGGACCGTTTGGACGCAATTAATGAGATCGATGAGATCATGATCGCTACACGTCATACCAATACGGCTGTGAAAAAAGGAGATCGTCTTCTCGGCACCCGCGTGATTCCGCTGGTGATCGCAAAAGAAAAGATGGAGCGGGTAAAAGCCGCAGCGGGGGCCACACCGATTGTATCACTGACTCCTTTCCGTCCAATGAAGGTCGGAATCGTGACGACAGGAAATGAAGTTTATTATGGCAGGATCAAGGACACTTTTACCCCTGTGATCATAGAAAAATTATCCGCTTACGGAATGGAGGTCCTGGAGCAGATCCTCTGTAATGATGACCAGGAAAAGATTACGAACGCGATTCTTACTCTGAAAGAAAAAGGGGCGGATATGATCTTGTGTACCGGTGGCATGAGCGTGGATCCGGATGACCGGACACCAGGCGCGATCAAGAATACCGGTGCAAGGATTGTCTCCTATGGAGCCCCGGTTCTTCCCGGCGCAATGTTCCTTCTGGCGTATTTTGAGGATGGCACTCCGGTCATGGGGCTTCCGGGCTGTGTGATGTATGCGAAGGCAACTGTATTTGACCTGGTGCTTCCGCGTGTGGCAGCAGGTGTTGAAGTGACAAAGAAAGACCTGGTTCGTATGGGCAACGGAGGTTTTTGCCTGGGCTGTAAGACCTGCCATTATCCAGACTGCGGATTTGGAAAAGGAAGATAGGAACAGGATATGAAAACAGGGGCATTGATCCTGGCCTCCTCGGATTTTGAGATGGGGGGCAGGGATTGCGAAGAATATCCGATCTTTCTCCCTATGTATCCGCTGGATGGGACGACCGTGATCAAGCGGGAAATCGCTGCGTTTCGAAAGGAAGGTCTCTCGCCGATCCTGGTGCTTCTGGGCTATCAGGCGGAAGTTCTGAAAAACCATCTGTCACACAATGGTGTTATATTTGTAGAAGACGAAAAGTATAAAATACATGGCCAGGAAGAGGCGCTGCGGATTGGATTGGAGGCAGCACGTCCGCTGATGGATCGGGTGGTAGTGCTTCCTGTGGAGTGCCCCTCTTTTTCCGGACAGACGCTTCGAACCCTTTTACAATA
>CAMWMT010000294.1 GCA_947175375.1 uncultured Clostridiaceae bacterium
CAATGGACGATGTTAAACAGATAAGCCAAAAAATATCTTTGGAAAACGGCATATCAGATGATAACCTAAATGAGGAGGTATCTGAAATTGTATATCGTATAGATGTGTTTGAAAGCGGTGATATTCCTGTCATTGACCGACATATAGATATCGAATATTCTTTCGGTGACTATTACGAAGTTCATGAAGATAACCCCTTGTTTCAACTTATTTGTACATTGTGCAACCTGTCATTAGCACAAGAGGAGGAAGAAATAATCCTTTATCAAAATGATGAAGAATAAACAATACATCAATTTTGGTTATAAAGACAGAGTAAAGCGAGTTAGATATTGATGAAGGAGAAGATACGGAGACTTCTGTTTCAGAATGGACTGCAATTGGGGAAAATAAGTTTTATAAGTATAGTAAACGACATCATTTTTTCTTTAAAGGAGGGTGCTGAAATGACCTATGACAAATATCAAGAATACATGAGAATTTTTTTTGAACAGTATTATCAAAAACTTTCGCAGGAAGAAATCTGTGTAACACTTCCTTTTGGGGAAGCGGAAAAAGAAATGTGGAGCGATGATGCAGACCCTAATGATGAATGGAAGAAATGGAAGCTGGTTCCGGCTATGATTTCGGATGAGGAAATCAAGGAGTTGGAAAAAGAAATAGGGGTTGAACTACCCCTTTCCCTGAAAGCATTTCTGACTGTTACCCATCACTGCTTCGATTATCCCATAGGACGTAATCCCGTAGGCGAACACTTTGCGGGGATGAGGGAATCATGGAACCCTGTCCTTGTGAGATGTGGTTATTTGCCCTTTACATGGGATAAAGAAGGCTATTTTATCCGTTGCATTCGGTTGGAAAAAATGCCGGAAGAAGAGAAGTGCGGAATTTATCAGATTGACCATGAAGTATTGTTTGATTTTGATGAAGACACCGTGACGCCAGAGGAAATAGACCAGTGTATGGAGCTGATTTCCGAGAATCTGCTTACATATCTTGATGAAATACTTCATGACAGGGATTGTGATTCTATCAGATGATGATTTGGAGGAAATGCTATGGGCTACGGAGTATTCCACTGACTGGTGAGAAACAAGCGGAACAAAAATTTTATCAAGGAGTAAATTTATTATGGCAAAAGATAAACAGCCTGTTTGGGTTGGCAAACTGCGCAGACAGCTTAAAAAAGCCGGAGAGAAAGACCCGGATTTTTACCGCTTCGGCGCTGATGATCACAAATATCAGTTGAAGCCACCCATATCGGAGGAGAGGATAGCCGCTTTTGAGGCGCGCTTCGATGTTTCCCTGCCGGAAGGGTATCGAAATTTTCTGCTGTGGGCAGGGGATGGCGGAGCAGGACCATTCTATGGCTTATACTCGCTGGAAACATCAGAACCTTGCCAGCTTCCGGACTACTCTGGTGGGATGGTTCTGCCGTTAGGCGACCAGGGCTGTACCCTGATGACCGGCCTGATTCTTGACGGCCCTGACCAGGGGCGGGTGATCTACTACGACGAGGACCAATGCGGCCCGCCCACCATCATGCGGGAGCCAGATTTCCTGGCATGGTACGAGCGATGGACCCGGGAGGTGATTGCTGGCTATGATGATGAAGAGATGTACTTCGGCCTGTACTTGGACGGCAAGCCTCAGGAACTGATGGAGTTGTATGAGCAGACAGAGGATATACAGGCTCGCGTTGAGATTGTGGAGAGCTGTTATAAGTTCCAGACACTGCCCGTCAGGCAGAAGACCTATTTCAAGAAGGCTTGTGAGAGCGAGCAGAACCCTGAACTGCGCATGGTCCTCATAAAGATGTTAAGTCATTTCCATGTGCCCGGCATGGCGGAGCAGATCGGCGTTCTGTGGGACTTTGGGGCTTACCCGGAGGCGATTTCTGTTATCTGTTATGAGGGCGGCTGGAAGGTCAAGGAAATCTGGTGGCCTCAAGTTCTGGAAAAGATGTCCTCTCTGCGGGGGCATCCCTTCTGGGATGCATGCGATATATTCTCGATTTTGAAGGAACACCCGGAAATCCACGCCGGACTGTTGAAGGATCAGCTGTATCGGGAGGATCTGGACCAAAACGACAGGAGCGTTCTATTCCACTGTCTGAGTAAACTCAATGGCCGGGAGGAGGTGCTGGACTACTTTCTGGACTATCTGCCTGACGAGAAAAACCATGAGAGGATGGAGTATCGCACCCTGATCTTCGCCATTTGGGTGACAAAAGGTGTCCAGGACTTGCGGCTGAAACAGCTCTGGGTAGATCTGCTGGACAAATTCCGCACTACCCAGGATGCGAAAGACGACTACAAGGGCAGCCAGATGATTCTGAAAAACGGCTGTTGCCTTGGGGCTAACCATCCCTTCGGAGTGGTATGTTCCAACTTGATGGGTTGTCTGGATGACTTTGGCCTGGATTCCCGGGGGGCCTGGAAACTGCTGATGGATAATGCGCAGTGGGCAGGCTGGAAACGGGAACATGGGCATGAATCATAATCCCCAATGGCTGGCACATTTTCAGAAATGATATTTTGATCAGGGAGGTTTTCTCAATGGAGATATTAAACCAAGGAGTCAAAGAAGTATCCGAGACTGGAAGACTCCTGGCTTTAGAAGAGTTCCGGGAAGCCTATACGCAGCTCCGATAAGCGGGGAACACATGGTAACTAAGGAGATATCTGAATGGAACATATAATGATCCCTATTTTGGAACAAGTGGAGAAAGAAATCGCAGAGACTGGCGTGCTCAGCTTTCCCAGCCGCCGAAAGCTGTGGGAAGCTATGGGTCCGCTGGAACCCAGAGAGCGGGACTCCGGCACGCTTCGCTCCCTCACCGAACCATTGAAGAAACGGGCAGAGCTGGCCCTGGCCTGCGCCAAAAAAGTATCCCGTATCTGGTGCGCCTTTGACAGTGAGGACAAACGTCCCCAACGTTTGGTGAAGCGAACCCGGGCCTATCTGGATGGGAAAATTTCAGCAGAATCCCTTAACACCGAGAGCGGCGTCATTGACGACTTCATGGTCATTGCAGACAGTGAAGGTGATGACAGCGCCTCTGCTTCAGCTCTGGCCGCCTGGGGGGCTTTAGTGGTGGCCCTGGAGGACGAGTCTCTTCTGGAGCCCTGGTATGCGGATGCCGTGGACAGTGATCTGGATTCCTACGACTGGGACACAGCAAAAAACGCTGCTATGGCCTGGCGGGATGCTAACTCTGAAGGCGATCCAGGCAAGCGGGCGGTGCGGGAAATCAAATTCTGGGCTTGGTATCTGGAGGAAGCGGCCAAACTGCTGGGGGCGGAGAACTACCGGTTTCCACCCAAAAATATCCGGGCTTTTCAGGAAAAACAGTCCCCGACCCGGCCTGTGCCCGAGGAAGTAACTTTGGAGAGCTTTGCGGAATACATGGGCGGCAGTTACCAGTTCCACACCTACACAGAGCCCCGGCAATGTTATGACAAAACGCCAGGAACCTATAAGGTGCATCTCTGGTTTGGCGGGAATCATGGTGTATGTCCTGTCTGCCACAAGGAGACAGATGAAGTGGCATTTGTTTTTGCGGACTGTTGCCTGTGGGAAGTCCCGCTGCCGGGCGGTCGGGAATTGGAGGTAAACCGGGTCATGCCCAACTTCCGTTGTCCGAGTCACCCAGAGGTTCAGTTTATTTTCCCCCCGTCCACCGAGCTGGTTTCAAACTACAATTCAGCGCTCAAGCACTACTGGAAAGTTCCTGGCCGCAAGCAGGCGTTTCTGGAGCAGTTGGAGAGCCGTCTGCCTCGTATGCTGAATATCCAGGCGATGAGTGTGGAGTATATTGCTCGCCATTGGGAGGAGCTGCATTTGACCAATGCGGGCTGGGCAGACAGAGAATTGGAGCAGTTTTCTTTTGATGTAGATCAAATCCTCCCCAATCTCTTCCTTCACAACTGCACTTTAGAGCAATATTTCCGCTATCACCCTGATCAGGTTCGGTGGTTGGAGGACGGAAGTATAAAGGTGGAGTTCTCACGCATCTGGATTCAGATCTGGATGGACGAGTCTGGCCAGCCCAAGCGGATCATGCTTACCACACGGTTTTCCATCTGGGTAGAAGGAAAGCCAAGCAAAAATCCGATCTTGCCTGGGCTGCTGGCCAAACTGCGTGGGATAACACTGGAACAGGCAAAAAAATCCCTCCAGACCGTCCGGACAAGTTCAGGGGAATATGAGATAGAACCCTTGTCCGGTCTGACCCGGCCTGAGGCCATTCGTTTCCAGAGTACCTTAGAAGCAGGCGGTGTGGTGTGCCGGATTTTGCCTCCTCTTATGGAGCAGTAATAGGAGGATGGAGGAACAAAA
>CAMWMT010000295.1 GCA_947175375.1 uncultured Clostridiaceae bacterium
TTTCAGTTCCATGCCGAGAAACGCGGTAAAAACGACAAGCATCATCATACCGCCGCCAGTTCCTACAAAACCTGTGCCGAATCCAATGGTCAGACCGAAAAAAAGAGATATGGCTACGCCTTTCCCGTCAAGCTTTTCTCCTTTATCCACTGTGTTTTCCCGGGATGTGTCTGGCTTTACCAGAAAACGGATGCCGATGAAAAACGTCAGAAACAACGTAAAATTGCCTAATACTACATTTCCTGCAAGCCATGCGGCATAACTGCCCGCTGTACTCATGATGAGGATGCATGTCAGCATGATCCATCCGCGTTTCAGGTCAATATTTTTATGCTTTGCGTATGTAATGGTTGTCATCGCCGATCCAAGGATATCGGATGCGAGAGCAATGGCAGTAGCCTGATAAGCGCCGGTTTCTCCGCCAAAGCCAGGACAAAGTACGATCAGTATCGGTACCATTACGGTTGCTGCCGACAGTCCCGCAAGACCTGTTCCTGTCCCTGCTCCAAGGGCGGCAAGGATATACCATACATATTCCATAGACTTTCCTCCTCAAGAAATTTCAAACAAAGTATACAAGTGTTTTGTAGATGCGTCAAGAAAAATGGAGGTACAAGTTATGTTAAAAAATCATTGTGGCTGGTGCTGGTGGCGCTCCTGATCGCGATTGCATCCAGGCTGGCTACCCGGGATATTGTCCTCGCATTCACTTGTTTATTGGAAAAGATGGTCAACGACAGTGCGGTGGAAGCTGCGGATATTGCGTTGATGAGTGATGATATCTCAAAACTCCCGTATTTGAAGAGATTTTCCAATGCCACTGTAGCAACGATCAAACTCAGTATCACTTTGTCCATGTGCATCAACTTCCTGGCTGTCACTTTATCTGTGCCGGGTAAGCTGAACCCGATCACCGGGGCGCTGGTGCATAATGCCGGTTCCTGTTTCGTGGTTCTGATCGCTGCGTTGCTGTATGACAGAAAATTTGAATAGTATTGTTTTGTATGGAAATCTGCAAAGAATTGAGGTATAATTTCGATGCTGGAAGAGGTCAGCAAATAGAAATTGTAAGGAGATACCAGTATGGACAATGATAAAATCATTCAGATCTGCAGGATAGAACATCTTGAAAGGTATGGTGAGATCTATTCGGCAGCTTTTTCAGGAGGAATTTTTATATGTGGAACATGATATGGCCGATGATGTTAATTGTTGTGTCGAACTGTTTTTATAACATTTGTGCGAAATCAACACCGGAAAATGTGAATACTTTTGGAGCACTGACAGTCACATACCTGATCGGGGCAGTGCTGTCATCGATCCTTTTTGTATGCAGCGCAGGCATGGACAGGACGATCATTGAAATCAGGCAAGTCAACTGGACATCTTTTGTTTTAGGTCTGTCCATTGTTGGCCTTGAAGCAGGGTATGTTTTTCTGTACCGGGCGGGCTGGAAAGTCAGTAATGGAGCACTGACAGCAAATATCTGCCTTGCAATTGCGCTTATTATAATAGGGTTCCTGCTTTACAAAGAAACAATCTCTCCACGACAAGTTTTGGGGATTGTTGTATGTGGGATAGGTCTTTTTTTGATTAACCACTAAACCAGAAGTTGCATATCCGTTTAGACGGCGCACGAACTGCAGTCAGAACAGAAATGAAATCAAATAAAATAATAATGGCAATCATTCGTGTAATCTGTTTCCCATCCATACCAACAGCTCTCATAGCACCATATTGTTTGGTTCTTGCAGTTACGCTCATTGATATACTATTGATAATATTAAAGTATCTTTTTAAATTGATTAGGAATGTTGTCATTTGGGAAAGGAAAATGTATATTTGAGAGAGTTTCTATTTCTATCCGAAAAATTTCATATATAATAAAAACATATAGAAAATGTGAATTAATTGGCAAAGAGCAGAGGGCAGTATATAATGAATCTAACAGGCCCCGACGATAGACTGCCATTTGTATCGCAGAAAGGAGAACAATGATGAATGAGAACAAGTCTAAGAGAGGAAGCTTTGACCCAGAACGTACAAGAGAGCTTCAGAAGGATTGGCAGGGTTACGGAAAAATGAAGGCAAACTATGGGTTAGTTGTTCTTGGTATTTTTATTATATCAATGATCTACAATCTTTTCATAAAGTGATCTTGTTTGAAAAAGATAAGTCAATGTTTAGGATGTCGTTGCATGGATTGATTCCAGGCAGCGGCATTTTTTTGGTCAGGAGTTGATGCAAACGATTTTTACAGCTTTCTCAATATTATGGTTATCACTGTTTTTGAAACGTTATATTGCGAGTAACATGCATCGTATGGCTACAATCTTCCCAATATTCCGCATTTCTTAAATGCGTGTCAAAATACCGCTGCACCTCCCTGAATTTAATGCATGTACGACGGTTTCGCCGCTTTCGTAAGTCTTACAGATATTGCCGACTTCTAATAAATTCATTTTGTAAATACCTCTTTTTGTTTTGATGCCCTCAAATATAACAAAGAAATCCTACACTAATACTATAATTACCCTACAATTTTATAGGAATCAAAAAATTTATTATGAAGAGAGATATTTTAAAAGTGCATCCTCCTCCAGCGGTATCAAACAGCTGTATCTTTCCATCCAGTTTGTTAACTAATTCATTTGCAATACTGAGTCCGAGTCCAAAATGCTCCTTTTGGGTACGGGACTTATCACATTGATAGAAACGGTTAAATATAAAAGGCTTATCTTTGTCGCTGATTCCAATCCCATGGTCAATAATTGTAATTACCAATTTCTTTTTTTCTACGGATGCGTTTAGTGAAATTTCAGATTCAGGTGGAGAGTATGAAACCGCATTATCAAGAAAAATACTGATAATCTGGTTTAACCTGTCTGCATCAGAACAAAATGGCGGATAGCATTCATCTGGTATATGAAACTGTAACAGTATATTCTTTTTTCTGCAAATCTGCTCATATTTTGTATATAGGTTTATCAATAACGTATCAATATTGATTTCTTCCATGTGAAAAGTCCAGTTTCCAGCATCAAGAGATGAGAGCAGAAGCAAATCCCCAATAAGCCGGGACATTCGTGATACCTCTGAATCAATCACCTGCACATGATTTTTAATGGTATCTGGAATATCCGGTTCGGATTCTATCATTTCAGCGGAGGAAAGAATCGCTGCCAATGGAGCTTTGCACTCATGGGAGACAGCAGCGATAAAATCTTTCTGGCTCTGCATGGCTGCTTCTGTTGGTTTTACCGTGATCCTGGTAAGAATCCGGGACAGGAAAATGATAAAAAGGAAAACGCTGCACCATATGTAGATATAAAACTTTAATTCGGGTAACAGCAATGAAGAAAAACTGTCGCTTTCTTTTACAATGGATAATCCAAATGTAATGCTGTAGCCTGTTACGACCTCACAATAGACGCAGTCATAGCTTTTCCCGTCTGGCATTTTGATGGTATATGCTGCAGACTGGCAGCTGCGTTCGCAGTCTTTTAATTCAAGAGGGCTGAGAGCAAAGCTATGATGCTGCCTAAGTGTATCCAGAAAGGTATCTATTATTTCAGAACAATTTTCTAAATTCTCACTTTGGTATAAAAATGGGTCTGTATCGGAAAGAAGCCGGAAGGAATAGCCAAGCCGGGAACTTTTTTCATAATCAGATAATACTTCCCTGTAATCAGAGTTCTGCTCCATGGAAAAGATCAGCATGGAAGCCATTCTGTTTAAGAAAGCAATTGAATTTTTTCTTTTCTCCTTCATATTTTGCTGGATTAACAAACAGAACACAATAGAAAAAACCAGCATAAGCGAACAGATCAATAAAATGTAGAGATTTCGTTTAAGCCTTTTTACCATGTCCTACCTCCAGTATATATCCGGAACCGTACACGGAAGAAAGAACACAGCTGCTTGCTATTGTACGGATGCGTTTTCGCAGAAAATAGATGTAGTTATCCAAATTCCCATTTTCCACAGATGCATCTGTTTCCCACACTTTTTGTATCAACTGTTCTCTGGTCAGCAAAGTGTCGGGTTGCTTCAAAAAGACTTGCATCAAATGAAATTCCGTAGGCGTCAGTGTTACGGAATTTTTTTTGCACATAAGTTGTCTTTTTGTCAGGTCAAGAGAAATGTCATGGAAAGAAAGATTTTGTTCTGTGCTTAGACTGGCAGTTCTGCGGGTTAGAGCCCGGATACGCGCAGAAAGTTCTTCCATATGAAAAGGCTTTGAGAGATAATCATCCGCGCCGCTGTCCAGGCCTTCAATCTTATCCTGTAATTCAGACATCCCTGTTATGATAATGACAGGAATCTGTATCTGCT
>CAMWMT010000296.1 GCA_947175375.1 uncultured Clostridiaceae bacterium
TTTTCAATATAGTCCCGTACATCCGGGTCATGAAACGGAGTAACCGCTGTCCGGATCAGTTCTTTTTTCGCCTGCTCCATCTGCTCTTCTGTTGGTTCTTCCATTCCATTATCCGCCTGTGCTTTCTCCAGAATGGCATCTTCATCAAATGCGTTCAGCAGATTTTCAGCAACTTTCTCCGCAGTCATCCCGACTGTCGCCTGAAACTGCTTCCGTTCGGTAGCTGTCATCTGACTGTTTAACCGAATGATACGATTTGCCAGAGAAGTCAAAGTATCCTCATCTTTTGCGCCCAATGCAACATTCATCATCAGTTCTTTCAGAGAGATACCTGGTTTGCGCTCCAGTGTACGGGTGTCTGTTTTCTTCGACTTGGTGACTCCCACTGCATCTAT
The DNA here is from genome assembly GCA_947175375.1 of uncultured Clostridiaceae bacterium. Lineage (GTDB taxonomy): Bacteria > Bacillota > Clostridia > Lachnospirales > Lachnospiraceae > Hominiventricola. Next base: position 396 of record CAMWMT010000296.1, read on the forward strand.
GATCACAAAATGGTCTTTATTCTCGGTAGCGGACGGACTAACCTTCTTCAGGTCATCCACACTCAGTGTACGGGTGCCGCGCCCTTTCATCTGTTCAAAATAATTTTTGCTACGCACATCCCGCATAAAAATCAGGCATTCAATAGGCTTGACATCTGTTCCGGTGGCAATCATGTCCACTGTTACCGCAATGCGCGGATAGTACAGGTTACGGAAATCGCTGAGTATCGATTCAGGCTTTTCCGCCCTGTATGTAATCTTTCTGCAAAAGTCATTTCCCTCGCCAAATTCTTCACGAACAATCTGAATAATATCATCTGCATGACTGTCCGATTTCGCAAAGATCAGAGTCTTTGGCACCTCCTTACGTCTTGGAAACAGTGCCGTATGCACATTTTCTTTAAATGTACGGATAATCGTACGTATCTGGCTGGGATTTACAATGTCCTTGTCCAGCTGTGGCGGCTTATAATCCACATCTTCATCCATCTGCTGCCAACGACTGGCTCTGGACAGGCGATTACGGTATTCAATCAATTGTTTCAGCAGACGCGCACCGTTTTTTGTAACCTCTGTCTCAATAACAAAGATATCTTCTCCCACATTGACACCGTCGATGATCGCCTGTTCACGAGGGTATTCACTGACCACATTTTCATGAAAGAAAGCAAACGTACGTTTATCCGGCGTCGCTGTCAGTCCAATGATAAATGCGTCAAAATATGTGAGTACCTGGCTCCATACATTATAGATGGAACGATGACACTCATCTACGATGATACAGTCAAAAAACTCCGGCGGATACTTGGCATTATAGACAACTTCTTTTGGAGCCTTAGATTCAGCAGTCACAAACTCCGCAAAAGGTGTTTCTTCTGCCCCTTCATCCAGTTCCTCTCCTTTCAGGATAGAGTACATACGCTGGATCGTACTGATACAGATTTGAACATCCTGAGGAATGTACGATTTTTTTAGTCTACATACACCATAAATCTGTGGGAAATTGCGAGGATCATCATTGGGTATATATGCCATAAATTCCCGCTCTGCCTGTTCACCCAGACTCCTTGTATCCACCAGAAAAAGAATACGCTTCATCTTTCCGTATCTCAGTAGACGATATGCAGCCGTAATCGCTGTAAATGTCTTTCCTGCACCTGTTGCCATCTGCATCAATGCCCGGGGCTTGTTATCTGCAAAAGATTGATCCAGGTTCTGGATCGCACGAATCTGGCATTTACGAAATCCATCCTCTTTCAACATCGGAAAATGTTTCATATGATTACGAATAGTATCACTTTGATCCATCAAAGCCTTTAATGTCTCTGGTCTGTGGAAAGAAAATACGGTTCGGGAACGATATTTGATATCTTTATAATCTGTAAATCGCACCAGCTTGTCCGTAGCCTCATATACAAACCGAATCTGGTATTCCTGCCTCACGCGCTTGAATACACTATTCGCATATCTGGCTGACTGTCCTTCCACAACTGTAATATTTTCTCCAGCTTCACTTTTTTTCGCTTCGATCACGCCAACCGGCATACCATCCAGAAAAAGAGCATAATCCACAGGACCCGTGCTGGTGGCAAATTCGCGTACCGCAATTCCAGTAGAAACTGTGAGATTTAACCGTCTCATATCCTGAATTATCCAACCAGACTGAATAAGCTTTTCATCAATCACTGCCCGTGCTTTTTCTTCCGGAGTCATTTTATCCTGTACCACCTTCCGTATCTATTTTGTAAGATATTTCCAACTTTGTTTTTGTCTTTGGCGAAAGATTTCTGATTAAAAAATTCTGTAAAATAGCCTGTCCCAAATCAGTGTTCTCATAAATTATTTCCCCTTAATCACCCGAAACAGCGGACGAAGTGCCTTATAATATCCCTGCGGTGGATTTTTCCCAAACTTTTTGTCAAAATCCGCCTTGATCGCTTTTATATTCTTCGGGTTATGAGATTGTATGATCCGGTATGCGTCTTCCGCATTTGCCACATCCAGATCATGCCGCTTCAATACGGTGGCAACCAGATTTACTCCACGAGAATCTTTGTCGCCTTTATAGTGTTTTGAAAAAGCTACCCGTATTTTAGCATCATCCCTGATTTTCAGATACCAGTCACGCCCTCTTTCCTGACCCAAAATCGCGGTAAGCGCATGATACCAACTCCCCAGGTCAGACACCGGCACCGATCTGGCAATCTCGGTCACATATTGTTCCTCTGTCATGTTCCCCTTCTCTACCATTTTCTCTCGGGAAGATGCTGGAAGAACCTCTTTTTTCTTTTTTGCCTTTTCTTTTTTTGCTTTTTTCTTTTTGGGGACTTCAAAACCTTTCTGGCATACCTTAATCCCCCGGCTTGTCCAAAAATCCACAGCAGCCTGGTAGCCCTTATCATTGGAATAAATACAGAATGACGCTTTGGGATGTTTTGCAATCAGATAAGACAGTACTCCCATCAACTGATAATCCAATGCATTATTTCCTGTTGCACACTCCAACCAGAGAATTTTGGGATTATGCACTTGTTTTATCAAATATTTTTCCAGATGTTTTGAATGGTGATCCGTATAAAAAGTAACAATCCTGTCTTTTTTGCGGATCTTCCGAGGTATGTCAAACCATCTGTCGCCAACATTTTCCGTATCTACTAAGTAATATTTCCTGCTCATATTCTTCACCTGATTTCTATCACCAATTATATTCAAAATACACTATACATACAAGCAGTTTTTCTTTGAAAAAGGTATGTTGTTACACATACCTCATTACACGCAATCCTCGTACCAAACCAGCACATAATAAAAAATCTTCACATCTGTCTTATGAATGGTATCTGTTAATATCTTCCCGAAAAAAACAAAAACTTGATAGTCAAGCACAATCATGATATTATAAATTCATCTGAAATCTATGGGGAACTGTTCAGTTCCTGGATTCCATTTTTTTATTTTTATAACATACTCACATATAAATGACAGAAATCATGCAGATTTTCTTGCCAGATCTCTGTCCAAACGGGTATAATCTGTACGGAAGCCGGATGATCGAACTTCCATTTCCAAATTATGTAGTGTTCTATAATGGGAATACGGAAGAACCGGATGAAACAGAGCTGCTTCTGTCAGAAGCTTTCCAAAAACCGGATCGTGAAAGCTTACCTTCTGTAGAATGCCGGGTAAAAATGCTGAATATTAATCAGGGACACAACCAGAAGCTGATGGATAGATGCCGGAGACTATGGGAATACGCCGAATTTATTGAATGTATCAAAAGGAATCTGAAAAACGGAATGAACATGCAGGAGGCAGCCAGCAGGGCCATGGATGCCTGTGAAAAACAGGGAATCCTAAAAAATCTGCTGGTCAGATGCCGGACGGAGGTGCTTGATATGTTGTTGGCAGAGTATGACGAACAGAAAACGATGGAATATATTCGAAGAGAAGAACGGGAGATTGGAGAACAGATTGGGCAGGCCAAAGGTGAAGCGCTCCTCTCCGAGCTCATAGCATGCCTGCTTGCAGACAACCGTCTGAATGATATCCATCTTGTAACAAGCAGAGAAAAGGAACGCAAGCGCCTTTACAGAGAATATGGACTGTTTGAATGATTTGCTCTCGCAAAAGGACATCTTTTTCCAATGCATTGATTATTTTCAGAAGCATAACTACATATGACTTCTGGCTTGTTCATCGAGATTCCAAAATTTTCTTCAACAAAATCGATTGCAGACAGAATAGATAAAAACGAATCTCTTTTGCAACACCGGGGACCGCCAATCCTGCCAATCTGCTCTAAAGCTTTAGCGGTCATGAGATGGGACAACCGGAATGGTTCTTCTGCTAATGGTGTGGAGCTGGAAATAATCGACACAAACATCCCAGCGCTGATTCCTGCTCCGCAGGCTCCCCA
>CAMWMT010000297.1 GCA_947175375.1 uncultured Clostridiaceae bacterium
CCCCCAATCGTTGCGATCTTAATTGCTTTTCCCATTCTCGTTGACCTCCTCCTTGATTTTGTAAATAAAATGAATTGTTATGAATATATTAACAGTGATTTTTGTATTGAACAATACAATAGAATGATACAAATTCTTTTTTTCATTTATTACATCCTTTAGTTCCCGTGATCTGGAATTTTTTGAAACTTTTACAGATTTCACGATATCCCTGTAAATGCCGGAAAAGGGAGTGTTGCAAAATATAATCCTGTCCGATCCATTTCATACGAATGCTAAATACACGGACAAAGAGCATTTTGCAACACCCCCATCTTCAAAAAACCGGTTGATTATTTTTATGTCAACTTCCTAAAAAAGTTCCCGTCAGCAATGCTCCAATACCACTCCATGTGCAATCCCCGGAATAGACTGCCCTTCATTAAAACTGACTTTCGACAAAAGTGCTCCTGTAGGCACCAGAAGTACCCGCTTCCATTCTCCCCGCTCAAGCTTTGGCAGGATATATGCAGCCAGCGTCACAGCCGCACAGCCGCATCCGGAGCCTCCGGCATGGGTGTCCTGCGTACCCGGATCATAGATCATCATTCCGCAGTCATCATGGACATCTCCCAGCTCAATGCCGCGCTCCCGCATGAGATCTTTCAGTATTGTCTGACCGATGCTGCCCAGATCCCCAGTGATGATCCGGTCGTAATCTTCCACATTTCTTCCAAAATCCATCAGGTGCTGCCAAATGGTATCCGCAGCCGCAGGCGCCATGGCTGCTCCCATATGCATGGAATCTTTGACCCCATAGTCCACCACTTTACCGGTGGTGATGCCGGTTATGCATACAGCGGACCCTTTGGCGAGGGAAGATTCACTGGTGGAAAGTATGAAGGCACCGGAACCTGTGACGGTCCAGGTAGTTGAAAGGGGACGCTGCCCGGCATATTCCAGTGGAAATCGAAACTCCTTTTCTGCGCTGGCAAAATGACTGGAGGTCACGGCCATCACACAATCTGCATAGCCAGCGTTCACGGCCATGGATGCGAGACTTAAGCTTTCCCCACAGGTGGAACACGCCCCATATAACCCGAACAGTGGGATCTGCAGTTCCATCAATCCGTAGGAAGTGGCGATCCCCTGTGCCAGCAGGTCTCCTGCAAAAAGATAACGTACCTGTTCCTCATTCATTCCTGCCTTTTCCATGGCTTTTCTGGCTGCCCGAAGCTGGAGTTCACTCTCTGCTTCTTCCCATGTATTTTTTCCAAATTTGGAGTCCTGCTCAATGCAGTCGAACAGATGCCCCAGCGGTCCGTCTCCTTCTTTACTTCCCACAATCGAAGCAGCACCGATGATCTTCGGCGGCTGATCATATGCAAGACTGGCTCTTCCTTTTATCTGATTCATAATATTATACTCCTTTTCCTCATGATGATATGATACCTATTTCCCAATATTTCAAAGGATCTTCGGGATATCATACATACTCATATTTTGTCAAACCTTCTCAAAACTAGTTTTCCTGTCTGATATGAAAATATTCGTCCTGATCTCCTGTTCCAGACCTTTACAACAGTCTGCCGGAACATGTATTGTATAAAATCATCTCCCATGGAAAATATAAAGAAAAAGGCAGAACTATAAAAATACAACACTGCCAAAACACCACAATAATCATCAGAAAAAGGAGTGGTACACTTATGAATGCAAACGAAGAACAAAAACAGCAATACAATGACTATGTCAAACAAGTCACACCAACTCACAACCTTCCTTATGAGACGCTCAAAGCTTTTATCACTGGAGGAATCATCTGCCTGATCGGCCAGATCATCCGCAATATGGGAACCCAGATGGGTCTGGACCAGGACACCGCCGGAGCCTGGTGCTCCATCCTTCTGGTGCTCCTGAGCATTCTGCTGACCGGACTGAACATCTACCCTTCCATTGCTAAATGGGGCGGAGCCGGCGCGCTGGTTCCTATCACCGGCTTTGCCAACGGTGTGGCAGCTCCCGCCATTGAGTATAAAAAAGAAGGCCAGGTCTTCGGTGTCGGCAGCAAGATCTTCACCATCGCCGGACCAGTAATCCTGTACGGAATCTTCACCAGCTGGGTGCTGGGACTGATTTACTGGGCCGGACAGAATTTCGGAATGTGGTAGGAACCAGACAGGCAGAGTAACGGACAGAAGATCCTGTCCGCTTACTCTGCCTGTTTTTATGCCAGACTCCAGCGTTTAAAAAGCATTTACAACAACGAATATTTTTACTATAATATTGGAAGTATAGAAAAGAAAATCATGAGCAGACAGACCAACCGGCTCAGAAGATACAGGAGGGTGGTTATGGCAAGAGTACAAGCCAGAAGGACAAAAGCACAGGGCAAAAAGACCAGTACACAGACCAGAAAAGCAAGAACACAGGGTAACGACATGATCTTTGCACTGGATATCGGAACACGCAGCATCATCGGCATGGTCGGCATCGTGGAAGAAAACCGAGTACATATCACAGCCATCGAACGGGAAGAGCATGCAGAACGCGCCATGATCGATGGCCAGATCGAGAACATTGAGAAGGTAGCTGCTCTGGCCGGCAAAGTAAAAAAACGTCTGGAAGCAAAAGTAAAGACAAAATTGAGCCGGGTCTGCGTGGCAGCGGCAGGACGGGCGCTTCGAACCAGAAGAGCGGACTATGAACTGGTACTTCCCGGCACACAGCTGATCGATGATGAGATCATCAGCCGTCTGGAAGCCGGAGCCATCGGAAAGGCAGAGGAAGCCTTTGATGCCGAAAATGAGGCGATGAACGACACCCGGCGTTTCTATCTGGTAGGATATACGGTATGTCAGTATTACCTAGATCAATATACCATGTCCAACTTAAAGGATCATCGGGGACAGCATGTGAAGGCAGATCTAATCGCAACATTCCTTCCCAGTGAAGTAGTGGAGAGCCTTTATACCACCATGAACAAAATCGGACTGGAAGTAGCAAGCATCACCCTGGAGCCCATCGCCGCCATCAACGCCGCCATTCCGGAGAATCTCCGTCTCCTGAACCTGGCCCTGGTGGATATCGGCGCTGGAACTTCTGATATCGCTGCCTGCACCAGCGGCAGTATCACCGGATACACCATGGCTACCGTGGCAGGTGATGAGATCACCGAAGCCATTATGAAAAAATATCTGGTGGATTTCCCGACAGCGGAGACCATCAAGGCACAGCTTCTGTCGGAAGATCTCATCACCTTTACCAATATCCTGGGCTTTGAACAGAAGGTCACACAGGAAGAGCTTCTGCAGAGCATTCAGGAGGCATCCAGCCTTCTGTGTAAAGAGATCGCAGACAAGATTCTGGAGATAAACGGTGGAGCGCCATCTGCTCTCTTCCTGGCTGGCGGAGGAAGCAAGCTAGCAGGATTAAAGGACACGCTCACAGAAACTCTGGGCATGGATGAGACCCGTGTGGCAGTTGCTGGTAATTATTTTCATGCAAATGCATATTCCAACGAGTATGAACTTAATAATCCGGAATATGCCACTCCTCTCGGTATCCTGGTGTCCTCCGGTCTGAATATGATCAACGATAGCTTTCGTGTCATGCTAAACGGACGTCCTGCCAAACTGTTCCGAACAGGAAGCTTTACCGCCCTGAACCTTCTGATGATGAACGGTTTTAATTTCCGGGATATCATCGGACGTTCCGGCGCAAATCTGACCGTGACCGTCAACGGACGCAGAAAGGTCTTCTATGGCACCGCGACTCAGCCTGCTTCCCTGCTCATCAACCAGCAGGAAGGGAAGCTGTCAGATGTCATCCATGCCGGAGACATCATTGATTTTGTCCCGGCAGTCCAGGGAATCGCTGCAAAGCCCTGTCTGGGTGATATCGAAGGCGCAGCGGCTTCCACCGATCTCACGCTGAACGGAATGCATGCTTCTCTGAAAACCTTCCTGAAGAATGGAGACTCCATTATGATGGACCCTCCTACAACCCAAAGCATTCCGGAACGACAGGATAAAACAGAACATAACCCAGCCGATTCAGAAAGTAAGAATGCCAGTGAACCTGTTACAGAATCTATTGCACCTGCAAATGTCTCTTCGGCAGAAAATACAGCTCCGGCGGCAGAAAGTCCTGAACAACAGTCAACAGCAGCTCCGACATCAGAAACCTCTGCTTTGCAGTCTACAGTTTCGAAAACGGACCATTCATCATCACAGCCGGACAATCTGACAGAAACTTCTGTTACACAGCCTGCAGAAACCACACCCGAACCGACTGTTTTTACCAGGCCAAGGCAGGAATTCTTGTTCCATC
>CAMWMT010000298.1 GCA_947175375.1 uncultured Clostridiaceae bacterium
CAGCAGCGCCTATTGAGGTGGATTTTGATGCGTTGTGTGCGGAAAATGCGGATGTAGTGGGCTGGATCTACTGTGAAGGAACTCCCATCGACTATCTGGTGGTACAAGGAGAGGATAACGACTATTATCTGCATCGTTCCTATGACGGGGCATACAGCACGGCAGGCACGATTTTTATTGATGCCAATAACCAGCCGGGCCTTGCGGACTGCAATACGATCATCTATGGCCACCACATGAAGAACGGTTCCATGTTCGCTTCTCTGGAAGCATGGGCGGACCAAGAGTTTTATGAAGAACATCCGGTCATCTGGTATCTAACTCCGGAGCAGGATTACCGGATCATTCTGCAGAGCGGCTGCACCACATCCGCCCATGCAGATATCTATACAATCTACGCAGAGCCTGGAGAGGAGTTTGACGGTTATGTGGAAGCGGTACTGGTGGAATCAGATTTTCAGCCAGTTCTTCAGCTGGAGGGGACAGGGCACTATGTGCTGTTATCTACCTGTGCCTATGTGTTTGATGATGCCAGATATGTGCTGTTCGGAGAGCTGGTTCCGGTTGACAGCGCAGGAGGGAGGCCAATTATGGAAGGTGAGGACCGGATTCAGGAATAATGAAAGAGAAAGATACAGATAATATTTTATATGTGCAGACATTTGGGGAATTTTCCGTGACCTGGAACGGAAAGCAGATCGCAGGTGGAAGCGGGACCGGGGAGACTCAGTTTATCTGTCTGTTGCAGATGCTTCTGCACGCACAGAAGCAGGGAGTCGAGCGAAGCCGTCTGGAGGAGGCATTTTTTGCAGGGAGAGAGATTCAGGACCGGGGACACGCTATGCGGAGCATTATTTATAATGCAAGAAAAAGACTGAGGAAGTGCTGTTTGCCGGGGTTTGATTATATCAGGCGGGAATCCGGTGTCTATTACTGGACGGATGAGATTCGGACAGAGGAGGATGCAGCTGGGCTGGACCAACTTTTTACAAGGATCAAGATAGAAGAGGATCCGGAGAAGCTTCTGGAGCTGTGTCTGTCCGCCTGCTACTGTTATACAGGTGAGTTTCTGGGGACTCAGGCGAAGGCGTTATGGGCGGAGAAGGAAGCGAGGAGGTATCGGGAACAGTTCTGCTTTTGTATGGAGCGCGCGATAGAGTTGTTGAGGGCGAGAAAGGATTATGATCGAATGGAGGAACTGGGGCTTCATGCGGCAAGGGTCCATCCGCTGGCGAACTGGGAGACGGTGACGATGGAAGCTCTGGCGGCATCCGGAAGAACAGAGGAAGCCAGGAAGTTCTATGACGATACAGTGTCCTTTTATTTTCAGGAGCAGGGGATGCGCCCCTCTGGACGTCTGGCGGAGCTTTTACGCAGCATGGGTGACCAGATGGAACATCCATATGCTGTATTTGATGAGATACAGGAGCTACTGTCAGAAGAGGGGGAGAAGACATCCGGAGGGTATGTCTGTACCTGGCCGGTATTTGAAGGGATCTATCAGATGTTGGTACGTATGCTGGATAGGAGCGGGCAGTCGGTACATCTGATGGTCTGTACAATTGTGGACAGCAAGGGGAATCCGGTGGAAGACGGCCTGGTACTTGACCAACTGGCGGAAAGACTCGGTGAAGCGATCCGGTATTCTGTTCGAAGAAGTGATGTGGTCAATCGCTATGGAAAGGGGCAGTATCTGGTGCTTTTGCTTAATACGACCCGTGAAAGCTGCAAGATCCTGCAGAAGAGGATCAACGGCCGGTTCCGTTCCGGGCGCCAGAGGATGGGAATTCGCTATCATGTGGAGAGCGTGATCTGTACACCGGAGATGGAGCGGAAGATCATGAATTAAGGTGTTGTTAGAATCGAGGACAAAATATGGACAGGTCGCAGTGGTACATAGGGACGCCGAATGGTGTGGTGATGTGCGTAGACCGCAGACTGGAGCATCAGCCCCAGGGAAGACTTTACCATGCCTATAGAAAAGAAGGAGAACGGTTCGATACGATGGAACAGCTTATCGTTCGACTGGAACAGTTTTATGACTGGGTTAATTTCCCTTATCCTGGGACAAATGACCGTACATTTACAGGAACCGGAAAAGAGGGAACACAAAGCGTCAATCCTGCAGAAAGGACAAAGATTATGAAAGACGAAGAATTACTGAGCAGACACGGAGAATTGGGTACATTTGTTATTCGGGTCCAGCACAGACAGAACAGCAGCTGGCAGGGAAGAGTTACATGGATGGATAAGAACAGGACCGTCTGTTTTCGTTCTATCTGGGAGTTGATCAAACTGGTGGATGGCGCGCTGGATACTGTCTGTGGTCAGGAGGACAGTCCGGTTGAGGTGAGCTGGACGGAAGAATAGAGGGTGGGCTGTCGGGAAACTCAGTCCCTGCTGTATGATAAGCGCTCGTATGGAATGTATCGGACAGTGAATCGGTTTTGTCTGTCTCAATCGGACTTAGACGTCCGCCTGAGACAGACAAAACCGACTCATTGTCCGCTCCAATCCACACAGCGCTGCTTATCATACAGCAGGGACTGTATTTTTCGGTAACCCCTTTCATTGTTAATATTGGATATAGTATCAAAATTCAATTCTCTGGTTTCCCTGTTTTTTCAACTGTAGTATAATCAAAATATAATAAAGATAGGTTGTTCACAATTCTGTTGATAAACGGAGGTTAAATACATAATGAGAAAAAAAGGGATTTTCATGCTGGTGATGCTCATGGCAGGTATGCTGTCGGGGTGTGGGAAGGAACCGGAGGCGGAAGCCGGAGAAGTACGGATCGTGGAAAATAATGCTGCCAATGAACAAAAGACCGATGATACAGACGATGGCATAGCAGAAGCTCCGGATTCGGTTGTGGAAACAGATGCAGGTGAGAATTTACAGTCGGATCAGTGGAAGGAGCAGTTTGGAGAAAACTGTATATCAGAGCAGACTTTTGAGGTGGAGTTGAGTGAATATAGCGGAAAAGTCTGTTTTGTACCCTATGCGCCTTCAGTTGACGGGCAAGAATTTCATATGCAGATCATTCAGGATGGAGAGGTACTTGCAGATCTGCCCGGATATGTTCCTGAAGCAGTGGCGGGAGAGCCCTTTCAAAGTCTGGATGCAGTCTCCTTTTTTGATGTAAATTATGATGGAGGTACGGATATTGTACTGATCGAGACTTATGGAGACAAAAGTTTTGCGGCAGTCTGTTACGGCTATGCAGATGATGCGGCAGAATATGATAGATTTTTCTGGTTCCAGGAAGCACTGTCGGAAAATATTACGAGACAGGCGGAGACACTGACCATTCCCGGTATTCGTGAGCTTCTGGCAAGTGGAAAGAAGAACGGAGAATTTTCTGGTTATCAGGAAGCCTATGATGCTGTGAGCAGGCTGAAAAATCTGGAACTGGAAGAAGACAGAACATATAGTATGACATATGATCTGCTTTATGTGGACGAAGATGAGATCCCGGAGCTGGCGGCAGGAGTGGATGGTTATTATGTGAGCCTGTATACATATCATGATGGGAAGGTCTTCACTTTAATGGATCAGTGGCCATATGGCGCTATGGGAAATGTGGGATACGAATATGCACCGCGAAAGAATAACCTGAGAAATTATAATTCTGATTATGCAGGAGCTATTATGTATACTACCTATATGTCGATTAATGACCAGCATGCGCTGGAGATTACGACAGAGATCAAGACTGTTAACTTTGATGATGTAAACGAGAACGGGATTCCGGATGAAGACGAGATGGGTTCCTTTGGTCGCTATGGCATCAATTATATTGATGGGAGAACAGTGTCCAACGAGGAATGTGCATCCTATGATGCAGGTGATTATGAGATGATCTGCGGGAGCATGAGTCTTGAGGAATTAAAAGACGCTCTTCATTGAGGAGCGAAAAGGTAAAACCGGATAAAAGGGAAAGTTCAGAATCATATTCCATTTTTCGACACCTCACAGTTAAAAACGAGGCCGACTGGTTGAAGTCAGCCTCGTTGGGAATGGTCTTCGCTCGGTCAGTTTTTATTTTACCGACGAGTCAGAACCGTCACTCGTCATCATTTAGTGAAGGAAAGAAATTGCCTCTTTCATTCGTATTGTATACCAAAACTTTTCTTTTAGCAAGCAAAATTTGATGATAGTGTTAACATTTTTTTGGAAGCTATTTTTGGAAAATTTTTGGAAAGCCGTTCTTTAAAGGTTATTATTTGAATAACCGGTCTCCTTTCCGGGTACTTTAATAGAAAAACAAGTACTTGAAAAGGAGGCAACTATTATGTCCACAT
>CAMWMT010000299.1 GCA_947175375.1 uncultured Clostridiaceae bacterium
TATTATATGAAATATCGTTCCCGAAAAGCATTAGGATTCTGTAGTACCAGACATCATGCAGAGGATATGGCAGGAGAATTTTCCCGAAGAGGGATTCCGTCGGCAGCAGTTTACAGCAATGCAGATGGAGAATATTCGGAAGCAAGAGAGACTGCCATTGAAAAGCTCAAAAATGGCGAGATACAGGTGATTTTTTCTGTGGACATGTTCAATGAGGGCGTAGATATTACTTCTGTAGATATGGTAATGTTCCTGCGTCCGACAGAGTCGCCGGTCGTATTTCTTCAGCAGCTGGGGCGTGGTCTGCGCAGATGCAAGGGAAAAGAATATCTGAATGTACTGGATTTCATAGGAAACTATGAAAAGGCGGGGCAGGTGCCATACCTTTTGAGCGGAACTTCCCGTTCAGACGGGGTATTGGTAGATAGAATCTGTGAATCTATGGATATTCCGGACGGATGTATGGTGGACTTTGACTTGCGTTTGATAGATCTGTTCCAGAAACTGGCAAGAAGAAATCAGACAGTGAAGGAACGGATTCAGAGCGAGTATTATCATGTAAAAGAGCGTTTGGGAAAAGTTCCGAGCAGAATGGAATTATTTACTTACATGGATGATACTGTGTATCAGCTCTGTATGAATCGCCCGGCGGAAAACCCGTTCCGGAAATATCTGGAATATCTTCATGAGCTTGGAGAACTTTCCGTTGAGGAACAGCATATCTTTGATGGAATCGGAAGAGAATTCCTTGCATTGCTTGAGACAACGGATATGCAGAAATCTTACAAAATGCCCATTCTGTCTTCTTTTTATAATGATGGGGATGTGAGGTCTGCAGTTACAGAAGCGGATGTACTGCATCACTGGCTCAGATTTTTCTCCACTGGGACGAACTGGAAGGATCTGAAAAAAGACATCACGTATGAGCAGTATCAGAGTATTACAGATAAACAGCATTTAAGTAATGCAAGACGTAATCCCGTGAACTTTCTGATGAGATCCGGAAAAGGATTTTTCGTGGAAAAGGAAGGATATATGCTTGCCATCCGGGAGGATATGGAAGGGATTCTGAGAGAAGCTGCGTTTAAAAAGCATATGAAGGATATTATTGAATACCGGACGATGGAGTATTATCGAAGAAGATACAGAGATAGTGTATGATGCCATATTGCAGGATTAAAAAGGCAGCAGATTATGCAGGAGAAATGACTCTGTAGAATGCCAGTTCTCCTGCACGACAAATGCATGAGTAAATAAATTGTGAACAAAAAATCCAGCTATTTGTTATAATAGAAAAAACGGAGGACTGGATATACAACGCTGAGTAGACAGAGTTTTCTGATTTTGAATAAGATTCGGAGGAATATATATGTCTCAACAAATTACAGATCCTTTTTTATGGGAAGGCGAAGAATGGACATTCCTTGGAGCTGATAATGTTTATGATTTATTTGATCCAGAGGCATTTGGATTAAAACCAGAGGAACCGCATACGGCATGCTGGAAGGGATTTGTGGTAACATTTTCAACAGAGTCCCAAGTGTTATATTTGAAAAGTTTGCTTGTTAATACCGAGGATGGAGTATATCCGGATATTAATGGAGTAAAAGCGAAAGCTGATGGTATGGGTTTTCATGCTTATAAAAACTTAAATATTAAGTTAGACTATTCTGGAACAATAATAGTAGGACAAGAATTCAAGAAGGAGTTTATTGGAAGAGCTTTTACTGGACCGCATTCTTATTCAAAAACATTTGAATTAAAATTTGAAAAAGGAATACTGCTTGCTTCAAAAGATACATCCGGTGCTTACTTCGGATTTTAGAGAGGGATGAGACAAGTGCTAAAATACATAGAATTCTGTGTTAGTCATATGGAAGTACCTGGCGAATCCTGTTTATGTATTTATATTTGTGGTTGTACCAATCGGTGTAGGAATTGTCATTATCCAGAATTACAGTCGGCAGAGGCAGGAGAAAGGTTAGAAAAGTATTTCAATGATATAGTAGATCTCTATAGGGAACAAATATCATGTGTATGTTTCATGGGTGAAGGCGAATGTACGCAAAATAACCAGAAGGAACTTGTTAGTTATGCGCAAAAGCTAAATGCTGAAAATATAAAGAGTTGTTTGTATTCAGGAAGAGACTGCGAAGTAGAAGATTGGATGAAAGTATTTGATTTTATAAAATTAGGAAGCTATAAAGAGGAATATGGCTCCTTGTCAGAAAAAACTACTAATCAAAGGCTTTTTATGAAATCAGCAGATGGATACGAAAATATAACTTACAGGTTTTGGGTGTGATGAATGATGGCAAGATAGAGATTTGGCTCTGGGATGTTGAATACGATATTCAGAGTAGAAATCCAAATTTACCGGACTGATGCATCGAGGGGACCAGACCAGCAAAGGCAGGCACCCTGGAAGGGTGGAAAAAACGGTGGATATCACCGATTTACCCAAGTATCATATCGTCATTCACGGAACCAATGCTGGGAATGGTTATTTGTTGAGAACTGCCTGAAGGAATATATCGATGAGTGTGCAGAGATTACAGAAACATCAGACATTGTATATATAGGTACGGATTTCCCGGACGAATTCGTACATTCTAAAGACACAAAGGAATTACGGGGGCAAATATTTATGCGAAGGCAAATTCCGTGAGTGTCATTAAAGAGATGATAGAAATTGCCTCGAACAAGATATTTGCAGAAAACTATGCAAAAAGCATAATGCGGATGCAAAATTTGGCTGGTACCGCTATGACACACATTTGTAATTCTCGTCTATGATGATAATATGGAGCTGGAAAGGTATAATGTGTTTAAGGCAAGGATACTGGTGCGTCATGCATAGGACGGGAAATTATACCTGTATGATGTTCTGAGGACAAAAAAGAAACGAGCAAGACGCTTGAGCAATAGCTGTACGGTCGAAAAACTCATCTCTTTATGATCTTGGGTACGTTAGATAAATTTGTGAAACATGAATCCTGGGAAACAATTGGTCTGGACGATGGCGTGGAATATAAAAAATATACACCATCATCAACAGATGAGGACTGGTTTAATCATCCGCTTTATGAAGGTAAGACAATTATGAAATTTCGTTTTGGCAGAAAGATGCGGTGTTTTGGATATCGGAATGGAGAGCGTTTTCGGCTGTTACGGATCGAAAGAGACCATAGAAGAAGTAATAAAGGATAACAAAAATACACTCCGGCACTGAGTCAGATTTTTCCATCAGAGAAAGGAGGCCGTCTCATGCGCTACTATATCGCAGACCAGCACTTTTACCACGACAATTTAAATGATCGCATGGACCGTCGCGGTTTCGAAAGCGGTGAAGCAATGAACGAATACATGATCTGCCAGTGGAATTCCAGAGTGCGTCCGAAAGATGAAGTTGTGATATTGGGCGATTTCTGTATTTCTCCAAAAGGCGAAGACGCCAACGCAATCCTTTCCCGGCTAAACGGCAGAAAATATTTGGTTGTCGGAAATCATGACAAATATCTGAACAGCAAGGATTTTGATCCGAAGCACTTCCAATGGATCACGCCCTATCGGGAGATGAAGGATAACAAGCGAAAAGTTATCCTGTCCCATTATCCAATCATGTGTTACAACGGTCAGTACCGTAGGGACAGCGAGGGAAATCCCAGGACTTGGATGCTCTACGGCCATGTACACAACACCTTTGATGAGTATTTGATTAATGATTTCCAAAAGCAGACAAGACAGTATCAGCGGCAGGTTTACAGATCCGAAGAAATGGTCAACATTCCCTGCCAGATGATCAACTGCTTCTGCATGTTTTCAGATTATGTGCCACTGACGCTGGATGAATGGATTGAAGTGGATCAGCAACGCAGGAAAAAACTTGACCTGTTTGACAAATAACAGTGACTTATTAGCAAAAGAAGCCGCAGAGATCGGTTCAGGTGCGAAGATTTCTGGTAAAAACCGGAAGTTCGCACCTTTTTTTATATGATTTTTTCCTTTGGAACGTTTAAGATAGGTTCATACCGAATTCCTTAAGCCACGGATTACCGGGAGACCGGGTCCGGGCGGTGCCGCAGCCTCTGGCTGGCTGGTATACCGGAGCGGTAGAGAGATTTTATGGAATGATGTTTCGGAGGTTCGAATCCTCCACTGTTTTAGGGAAACAGTTTGCTTAGTGGGTAAAGCGATCATTACAGTGCTGCACTGTCCATGCAGCTCAAAACCGGAAGTCTCGTGTTCCCTGCTTTTCCCGGAGGTCTTTTGGAAACTGTTCACGCAGGTTCTGTAA
>CAMWMT010000300.1 GCA_947175375.1 uncultured Clostridiaceae bacterium
AATTCATCGTTACCCCTCCTTTTTCATGCCCTTTTATATGACATTTATAAAAGTATCGTACTATAGAATGATTTCTTTTTCAAGTATTGTTCCGGGGCCTGACAGTCCAACGACAGAAAGCTTTCCATGTAGGAGTGAAACATCGAAGTGGAACCACTGCAGCATTACTGCCCCAGTTCATAAATATTCTCATGATTTATGATCACAAATTTTCTCCCCCTCCGAAGCAGGCGGCTGTCCGTATTTACCACATCACATTTAAAATCCCTATACTGGTCTTTCTCATACGCATATCCACGGATCTGACCGTCTAGGGGCAGGAAGATCGTCCGATGGAACAGGCAGACGCTGTTCAGCGGACAGTCGTATCGGATCTCATCCGTATCATAGAGGACAGTCGTGCGATCCACGATCAGTGTACGATAAGAACCAATACTGTTTTCCAGAAGAACGAGCCAACAGCCGGACACGGGATCATAATGGAGCCCATAGTTCAGGACCGCATCTCTATGAGGAATCTCACAGTGATAGCCGTCCATATGAAGAATCAGCCGGTCGTCGTAGAGATTCAGGACACAGCATTTTCCCTGAGACACATGAAAATACGCGATATTGGCACACTGACAGAGCCTGCGGATGCTGTTACCCCGGCTATGGACTGTTACTTCACAGAGGCTGTTCTGCCGGTTCAGGAAATAGATTCTGTTCTCTTCCAGGATGATGCTGCTTCTGAATTTCTTTTCAAACAGGTAATCTTCCCTGCCTTTTATCATAAAGGTCTCCCTGTCATCCACTACCGGAATCCCGTCTGTTGTAAAATAATATTTTCTACCAGTTTCGTACGGGATTCTTCCTCCGGTTTGAAGATCCATGATCTGATCGTCTTTTGTCAGCCAGAGCCGTTCATTCAGGACGGTACGGACTTCCTCCAGGTTCAGCAGAACCGTAAGCTTCAGACCGTCCATCACACCTGCGGACGCAGGCTTTACAATCAGTCTGGCATGAGCATCGCACAGAGGACAGGTCATATATTTTCCATAATAATATTCTGCATCCGTCTGACAGTATTTCAGGTTCGAATAGAGATCCGCCAGTTCCGTTCCCAGAATCCGCACATCGTTCTCAAAGACAGCCTTCATCGCCGATAAAAGTTCCGGCGACAGATTCCTCCAGGATCTTACGGTTCGGGGAATCTTCACCTCCGGACGTCCAATCACCGAAATCCCCCTTGTCTTTCGTTCCATCAGATTCAAATCCGGATCCATAGTGCCCCCAAAGGGGTGTATCCTCGTCAGCGCTTTCCAGGCCAGTACACAAAAGGCATAGGTGTCCGTCTTTTCATTGAAATCATTTCCGGAAAGCTGTGGGTCGCAAAACAAGTCCATCGCCACATCGCACCGCTCTTCTTCGATGGTCCAGCTATCACAATCGATCAGATAGATGTTAAACTGCTGATCGAACAGGATATTCTGATCGTTCAGGTCTCCCACATAGATATTCTGGCTGTGCAGCTGTTCCAGCACCTTCTGGAGACGCACCAGCATCCCCAGAATGTCCTTCGTCGTAATCCGCGCGGCATTCACGAACCGCCTGTTGGACAACATTCGAAATTCCTCACCAGACACTTTATCCATGGTATATCCGATGAACTGCCGTTTCCTGTCATATGCCTCCGCTGACGGGCGCACTACTTCCTCCGGCAGAGCCTTTTTCATGAGGAGACGTATCTTCCGCTTCTTCGCCTCTGTATCTACGCCGGGCTTAAAACATTTGAGCACTTCCCCGTGATATTCATACAGAACACCTTCTCCGCCCTCCGCAATCACCGGAAGCCCTGCCGGATTCCGAACCTTCATCCTTTCTCCCCTCCTTTACCATGCGATCGTCAAGTCATCTTTAAAAAATGACTGATATTTGTTCACAAAACGTTTCACCCGCGCTTCCTTATCAGACTGCAGCGCTGCAAGAAACTCTTCTTTTTGTTTTGCGTCTCCCTGAAGCACGTACCGCAGGCCGTCCGTCGTCACTCCGACCCGCTGGTACTGTTTCTTTGAAAAATACAGTTTCTTCATCTTCACGCCATCTTTATAATATCTTAAAGCTTCCGGAGACACATAATTGTACGCAAAATATCTGGGATACTCGCCGTCGCTCAGTTCCATAAAGGTGATCTTTCCTTCCAAATCCTGAAGGATCACATAACCATCTCCGCAGTATTGCACCTGATAACCGTCCACCAGTTCTTCCGCCTGCAGAATCGTAAAGCAGAGATAGTCCCGCACGTCCGCCGGAGTCTGCCCGAACAGTCCTGTTAGTCTTTCGAATGCCTCCTCAACCTTATATCCTGTTTTTGTCAAATGTACAAAGGCTTTGGCACCCACCTCCGTGTGCGCCCCTTCGGAGCAGCCGTCACAGACCAGTTTCATCTTCCCGGTATCCATCCCATAGTCCTGACAGTTTCGCCCGGTGTCCAGGTGCTCTTTTCCTATCTTATTTATGAACATCTTCCCGCACCGTCCTTTTTTGTTTTTCTTTCCCGTGTTCATGCAGGTATCTGCTGATATGCGCTGTTCTTGAATGATTTACCTGGTCCGCAATATTTCCCTTCAGACCTGAAAAAAATCATCTCCATCTGCCAGTACGCTCTTTGAGCTCTCGATCACCGACCGGGACAGACAGTTAAATGCTTTGCGAAGTTCCGATGCCGAACTGGATACATCCAGGATATTCCGAAAGCCCAGATCTGCTGCTGTACGCGCTGCCTCACCGCCAAAACTAATAAATGCCGTCGTGATCTCCTCATCGTTCAGATAGTCCACAGCTTTCTTCGCCTCACTGAAGGTACTTTTGGAATCGTTATCCGCGCCGTCGCTAAAGATGGCAAAGACCGCCTTTACCCGCATGCCTTCATTTTTAAGAAAGGTTCGGTAAGCCCGGAGTTTCTCCGTTCCCTCTGTGATTGCATCGTACATGGCTGTGCAGCCGCCGGAAGTGAAGCCTGTGTAAAACTCCTCAATCCGCTTATACCCGCCAATCTCGATACCCGAATCAAAATTTGCCCTGGCCACAAGCATCTCATCCGCCTCCCGAGAGTTCATCAGCGCCTCCCGGAATTCTGTCAGCGCATGTTTCATATCTCTGTTATAAATTGCCATGGAACCTGACTGATCAATTCCTAGAAACATCAGATTGATGTTCTCACTGTCAATGTCATCAATAGAAGTGTTTTCCAGCTCAATCTCATCCAGTCCGTCAATCATCATGCCATTTCCCCTGTTATTCATATCTCTTTCCTTTCATTATAGTTCCGCATCTGCCCTCTCAATGCCCTCTTGTCTGGAAGCATTTCTTCCCGCTTCCGCGGTCTGAAATACTTCCGGCATTGTTCGGGCTGATGCTGTTTTTAGTTCCGCATCTGCCCTCTCAATGCCCTTTGTCTGGAAGTATTTCCTCCCGCTTCCGCGGTCTGAAATCCTTCCGAGCATTGTTCGGGCTGATGCTGTTTTTAGTTCCGCGTCTATCTCTTTCAAAAGACATTGTCCGTACTTTTTACCAGGTTTACGTAATATTTTTTCTTGAAATCCTCAAATGTCCGTTCGGTCACATCCTCGTACCCTGGGATTGGGGACATGCAGTCCTCCAGGATATAGACCTTCTTCGTGACCTCCGGACTGGTCTGATAGTGTTCCAGAATCTGACGGATACTCTCAAGAACGCAGTGTGATTTAGCCTCACCAGCTATGATCACTTTGTCAAACCGCTCCAGCTTGTTCAGAAAATCAAGGTTGATATAACCCTTCGTATCATATTCCGGCTTGATGATCCCGTACATCTCACTCATGGGATCCTGCCCTTTGACCAGCCTCTGAACTACCGCTTTTCTCGCTACGGAATGAAAATAAACCATATTCGCAAATTGATTTTCCAGTGCTGCTCCCGTGGTACCCTGCAGGCAATGATAAGTCCAGATGCAGAGAGCTTTCCGGGCATCCTGCTCCAGATGCCGGACATATTCTCTACTGGCCTGGGGATTGATGACTGCTCTCCATTTTCCTGCGTCCAGATCCGCAAGAGTGATGACTGTATACGGATCCGGATGCTTTCCGTTCTCGTCGATCCACCAGCATGGATGGAAAATCTGATGGGGTGTATGCGTATCAATGGATACCGCAATGTTGGAGATCCGGTCCATATGATCATAGATAAATCTGGTTATCCGCTCCACATCCTTCTGCGCTCCCGGAACTCCCAATGCCCCCTGATCCATAAAATCCTGCTGGATGTCGATTCCCAGG
>CAMWMT010000301.1 GCA_947175375.1 uncultured Clostridiaceae bacterium
TACTATTAGTATTTTATCTTTCCGTTCTGGTGTATTTTCACATGAAGAAACTCTGACTTGCTATAATATCCCCGAAAAAGAGGTGTATTATAATGGATTACGAGATTAACCTTGGAAAAACATTGAAAGAACTTCGCCATCATCAGGGATTAACGCAAAAAGAACTTGGAGAAAAACTGGATCTGACACATCAGGCATATTCCCGCTATGAGACGGGCAATCGCCTGCCGGACCTGGCTATGGCATGCCGTATCGCCAGCTATTACCACATCACGCTGGATCAGTTAGTCTGTCAGGGACTGCATCCTGATCCGGGCAAGATCGATCCTTTTGCCACCCTCCCGGATGGATACCGGCAGCTTCTGGAAGATTATCATAAGCTGCCGGTCAGGAGTCAGGAAAGCCTTCTGGAATATCTGGAGTTTTTGAAATATAAAGAAAAGCGTAAGAAAGAATCGGTCCGTTAAGATTCGTACACTACCTTTCCGGCACAGATCGTATAATATACTTTGCCGGGAAGCTCCCATCCAAGAAACGGACTGTTGGAAGCTTTTGATTCAAAATGCTCCACCCTCCAGCGTTCGGTCTCGGAAAAAATGACCAGATCTGCCGGCGCATCTTCCGTGATGCTTCCGGGGATCATCCGATAAAATTCAGCAGGATTTCTGCTCATCAGCTCCAGAAGCTGCAGAAGAGTCAGATATCCTGGTTCTACCAGTGACAAAAGCCCTAGTCCCAGAGAAGTCTCAAGCCCCGTAATACCGCTTGGAGCTTCTGACAATGAACGGGCTTTTTCTTCTCTACTGTGCGGGGCATGGTCTGTCACAATCATATCGATCGTCCCGTCCTGAAGTCCTTTTATGATTGCCTGTCTGTCTGCTTCTGTACGGACCGGCGGGTTCATCCGGGCATTCGTCCCATATGTCAGCACCGCCTTGTCGGTAAGTGTAAAATGATGCGGAGTTGCTTCCGCATGAATATCTGCACCCATTGCTTTTGCCATCCGCACCAGTTCTACGGAATTACCGGAACTGATATGTTGGATGCAGACGCGGGCGCCGGTATGGAGTGCCAGCATACAGTCTCTTGCCACCAGAACATCTTCTGACACACGGGGAGCTCCGCCATAGGAAAGCTTTTCCGATACTTCACCCTGATGAACGCCGGAGGCTGCGATCAGAAGCGGGTCTTCTTCGTGCAGACTGATGGGAAGTCCCAGTTCTCTTGCCTTCTTCATCGCTTCCAACAAAAGCTGCTCATCCATCAACGGAATCCCATCATCTGTAAATCCAGGCGCACCAGCATCTGCCAGCGCTTCCATATCTGTCAGTTCTTTCCCTTTCAAGCCTTTGCTAACTGCTGCCGCCTGAAGAACATGGACTCCTGTGGCTTCTCCTTTTTTCTGCACATATTCTAGCGTCTCCACATTGTCTACAACCGGTTTTGTATTTGCCATGCAGACGACGGTCGTAAAACCACCCCTTGCCGCTGCGCGCGCGCCGGTCATAATATCTTCTTTATAAGTAAATCCCGGATCACGAAAATGCACATGTGCATCCATAAGCCCTGGTGCCACCACCAGTCCGGATGCATCAATGATCCGCTCCGCAGGATCTGTAAGATTCTGTCCGGTCTTTACAATCTGTGAACCGTTCAGCAGTACGTCCATCACCTGGTCAGTTCCCGTCACCGGATCTACGACTCTTCCATTTTTTATCAATATCATATGCTGCTCCTCTTCCCGAACCGTATGTTCTGCGGTCCTGAATATTTGATACTGTTATTGTATATGCAGATGGCTCCTGACGCAAGCAGAGATATACAAAAACCGCCTCATATGATACAATGTCACCAACTGAAGCGAAGCGGAAGTTGATGACCTGCGCGAGCATCAGCGAGCTTCCTTGTCATATAATTTTCACACAGGGAGGATACATATGAAAAATCTTATCAAAGGAATATTTCTGGGACTGGGAATCGGAATCCTTGCACTTTCATTTTTCTTTTTTTATTACACAAAAGATCAGAATATCGCAGAAAACACACCTGATATACAGGAAGAAAATCCGGAAGAAGATGTAACAGAAGAAGCAGACACTTCAATACTCTCGGAGTCAGAAAACGGCGATCTGCCAAGCATGTCCACAGAATCGGAACAGGACTCTGACAGCTCTAGTGAAACTCTGTCAGAACAGGAAACCGGTTTGTCAGAAACAGGGGAACCTGATGCAGATGACGCGGAAGAACTTGCAGAGCTTCCCTGGGAAGTGGTCCTGACTTTTGCCGGAGATGTGATGTTCTCTGAACAGTGTCTCTCAGCTTACGATAGAAACGGCATCCAGGCTCTTGCCAGTGAACAGATGCTTTCAGAGATGCATGAGGCGGATCTCTTCATACTGAACGAAGAATTTCCATTCAGCCGCCGCGGAGAACCGATGGAGGACAAGCAGTATACCTTCCGCACGGACCCGAAATATGTATCGATCCTTCAGGAGCTGGGAACGGATCTTGTCACTGTTGCCAACAATCATGCATTAGACTTTGGACAGGATGCTTTCTGCGATACACTGGATACGTTAAAGCAGGCAGAGATCACATGTGTCGGGGGAGGCTACAATATTACGGAAGCTTCTGCTCCTGCTGTCTACACTATAAATGGTCAGTCTTTTGCCATCTTTGCTGCCACCAGAGTCTCTCCCTCCTACGACTGGTATGCGACTGACAGCCAGCCGGGAATGTTTCAGACCTATGACCCTGCAAAACTAAACGCTGCCATCGCAGCAGCAGAAGAAGTATATGACCACACCATTGTCTTCGTCCACTGGGGCGTCGAACATGTAGAATATCCCGAAGACTATCAGCGTGCGCTGGCAAAAGGATATATCGATGCAGGCGCTGACCTGATCATTGGCTGTCATCCACATATCCTGCAGGGATTTGAATACTATAAAGATGTCCCTGTTGTCTACAGTCTTGGAAATTATCTGTTCGGTAATCGTGACGGCGATACACTCCTGCTAAAAGCCGTGTTTCAGGCAGACGGTACACTGGACATCCGGCTTGTTCCATGCAAAAGACAGGGCGGAGTCCTCTCTGTCATACAAGACCCTGCCGCCCTGTATCAGCATCTGTCGGAACTGTCCTTTGATGCTACAGTCTCACCAGATGGGATCCTGAGCCACTGAAAACCTCTGGTTCTGCCATTATACTATACCGCAAACAGATCAACTATTATGGACCATCCGCACTCTGAGGGATAATCTCATTTAAGACCAGTACCTCAAACCCATCCTTTTTCCCCTTGAGCTTCACCGTCCCGCCCAGAGACGTGGTGCGGATGCGTCCTTCCAGCGCGTCCGCCACAGCGCGGGAGATATAGACTGTCCCGCCAGGGGCATTGGCCTCCAGCCTGGCAGCGGTATTCACCGTATCACCTATAGCAGTGTAGTCCATGCGCCTGGGAGAACCGATATTGCCCACTATGGCAGGACCTGCGTGGACACCTATTCCAAATGATATGGTCCTGCCATACTGCTCTTGCAGCTCCCGAGACAGGACAGCGGAACCCTCCACCATATCCATGGCCGCCCGGACGGCATTCATGACATAATCCTCCTGAGGCAATGGAGCACCCCAGAAAGCCATGGCCGCGTCTCCTACGAACTTATCCAGTGTGCCATGGTTGTCTAGGATGCAGTCCGATATCAACGTCAGGTAGCGGTTCAGGATCTCCACTACCCTAACCGGCTCCAGCAGCTCGGACATAGGAGTGAAGCCCCGCACATCTACGAAGAGCACGGCTATCTCCACCTGGCTGCCGCCCAG
This sequence comes from uncultured Clostridiaceae bacterium, assembly GCA_947175375.1. Taxonomy (GTDB): domain Bacteria; phylum Bacillota; class Clostridia; order Lachnospirales; family Lachnospiraceae; genus Hominiventricola. The sequence goes on from CAMWMT010000301.1 coordinate 3,826, forward strand.
CTCCAGAACCGCCCCCTCTTTCAAAGGCTCCCGAACGATCTCCGGAGCCACATAATGCTGGAAGGTATTGGTGATCTTCCTATGCTCCAGGGCGGCTTTGATGTAATTAAAAGCAATGCATCCTACATAAAGAACTGTGACGCACACGGGTACCCACAGCACATGAAGGACGATACCCTGGCCATACATCAGCACACAGAGCCCCAGCCAGCCTCCTGCCAGCAGAAGCCATACCGCTGTAGATACCCTGACAGAACATTTCCAAAAAGTCACAAATGCCAGCAGAAGTAGAACAAACAGAACCGCCAGCTGAATTCTGTCGTCTGCCTCTTTCCTGTATTCGCCCCTGAGCAAAGCCTGAATCGCATTTGCTTGATATTCCACGCCATACATGGGTTCTGCATGGTCTATGGATGTAAAATAGCTGTCCTTAAGCCCGGTGGCATAAGGACCAATGAGTAC
>CAMWMT010000302.1 GCA_947175375.1 uncultured Clostridiaceae bacterium
CCCCCCCCCCCCCCCCCCCCCCCCCCCCCCCCCCCCCCCCCCCCCCCCCACCCCGCCCCCCCCCCCCCCCCCCCCCCCCCCCCCCCCCCCCCCGCGGTTAGGAAACGTGGCTCCGGCTGTATGATGAGCGCTTGTATGGAATGTATCGGACTTAAGAACAGGCTTTGTCTGCCCCATTCGGACAGGTTATGTCTGCCTGAGGCAGACAAAGCCTGTTCTTAAGTCCGCTCCAATCCACACGGCGCTGCTCATCATACAGCCGGAGCCAGGTTCCAGCAGCCCATTGGTACTTTATGGGGATTTTTACATGGATTCCCGACAAGATGATGTTCATAAAAACTTTACTTGCAGAGGGATACAGGAGTATTATATATTTAAGTGTAGTGACATAAGATGGTATATACTCATAAACGAAAAGATTTGCAGGTAATTATACGAAAGAAGGGGATTCATAAAGATGGATATTGAGAATAAAGATCTGGAGGCAGAACAGGAAGAGAAAAAGACGGAAGACAATGGATATGAAGATGTGTGTTTTGTATGCCACAGGCCGGAGAGCAAGACAGGGAAGATGATCCATCTGACAAAGGACATCAGCATCTGTCCGGAATGCATGCAGAAGACGATGGATATGATGAGCAACGGCAATGTAGATTACAGCAAGCTGGATTTTTCCAGGATGCCGAACATCAGTATGATCAATCTGACGGATCTGCAGAATATGATACCCAGGCGTCAGAAGGTAAAGAAGAAGGCTCCGGACCAGCAGGAAAAAGCAGAGAAGGCGTTTGACATCCGCTCCATTCCGGCGCCCCATAAGATCAAGGAGAGCCTGGATGAATATGTGATCGGGCAGGAGAAAGCCAAAAAGGTCATCTCTGTGGCAGTATATAATCACTACAAACGTGTGGCGGCGGGATCGGCTGCAGATGATATCGAGATTGAGAAGTCTAATATGTTGATGATCGGGCCGACGGGAAGCGGCAAGACCTATCTGGTAAAAACGCTGGCCCGGCTTCTGGATGTGCCTCTGGCGATCGCGGATGCGACTTCTCTGACAGAAGCTGGATATATCGGAGACGATATTGAGAGCGTGCTGTCTAAGCTTCTGGCGGCTGCCGACAATGATGTGGAGAAGGCAGAGAGAGGCATTGTATTCATTGACGAGATCGATAAGATCGCAAAGAAGAAGAATACGCATCAAAGAGATGTGAGCGGTGAATCCGTGCAGCAGGGGATGTTAAAGCTGCTGGAGGGTGCGGAAGTGGAAGTGCCGGTCGGAGCCAACAGTAAGAATGCCATGGTGCCTCTGGAGACGATCAATACGAAGAACATCCTGTTCATCTGCGGAGGAGCGTTCCCGGATCTGGAAGATGTGATCAAAGAACGGCTGAATAAGCAGTCTTCCATAGGCTTTCGCGCAGATTTGAAGGATAAGTATGACAATGAGAAAAATCTGCTGCGCAGAGTGACTGTGGAGGATATCCGGAAATTCGGGATGATTCCGGAATTCATTGGAAGGCTTCCGGTGATCTTTACGCTGGATGCCCTGGACGAAGACATGATGGTCACGATTCTGAAAGAGCCGAAGAATGCCATCTTAAAACAGTATCAGAAGCTTCTGGCTCTGGATGAAGTTAAGCTGGAATTTACAGAAGGCGCCCTGCGTGCTATTGCCAGAAAGGCGATGGAGAAGGACACGGGAGCGCGTGCCCTGAGGGCAATCATCGAAGAATTTATGTTGGATATCATGTATGAGATTCCGAAGGATGACAACATCGGGCAGGTCATGATCACGGAAGACTATATAGAACACAGAGGCGGGCCGCTGATCACCATGCGAGGGGTTCCGGCTCTTGAGATACAGGGATGAGAAGATGAGACTGATATGGATACAACTGGCGCTGGGGTTGTTTCAGACAGACCTGGCAGTAAAGCACGAGATAGATAACAATCCGGAATTTGAAAAAGCGCATAAACTGCTGGACGGAGCGGTGCAGGTCAGGCGGCTCCGCAATTATGGGATGGCAGGCGGACGGTTTGCGGGACATACGGAGGCGATCATCAAAGGTAGCGGGCTTATGACACTGGGATGCGCTGGGGCTTTTCTGTGCCTGCTCCTGAAGAAAGGGCATGAACTGCAGAAGCTTGGCTTTGCCCTGCTGACCGGGGGAGCCCTGTCCAATCTGTACGACCGGTGTAGGAAAGGCTATGTGGTGGATTATGTAAGCTTTCGTACTCCATTTCCGTGGCTGAACCGTCTGGTGTTCAATCTATCCGATTTTTTCATTATGGCGGGAGCGTTGTTGATATGTTTTGGACAGACAGAAAAGACAAAAGAGTAAATCCCCGTTCTGCATTCATTTGGTGCGCCCTGTTTTTGACGGCGGTCGTACTGCAGGTTCTGGCAAGACACGTTTCCGGTTTTGCTGAATGGTATGCCGAAACAGTGTACCCCGGGCTGATGCATCTTCTTGGCAGAATTAGCAGTGTGTTTCCATTTGCGCTTGATGAGGCGCTGATCTATCTTATGGTATGCGGGAGCATAGTCTATATTGTGTGGGGGATCTTTCACATATGGAAAAAGAATATTACGATAAGAAGATGGGGGATTGATACCTTCCGGAGGCTTTTGATAGTCGGAACCGTGTGGTTTTTTGCTTTTACTGTTACCTGCGGGATCAATTATCACAGAACCCCATTCTCCAGTCTGGCAGAGCTTCCAATGGAGCCTTCCACAGTGGAGGAGCTGGAGGAGCTGTGCCTGTGGCTGACAGAAGAGATTGAAAAGGCAGTCCCTTTGATCAGGACAGGAGAAGATGGCCTTACCGCTCTTCCGGAGGAAATGGTGGAGAAGACCAGAGATGCCATGCAGGCTCTGGGTGAACAGTATCCGGCGCTGGCCGGATGGTATCCAGGGGCGAAACCCGTGTTTACCTGGAAAGTGCTCTCGCTGGAATTTCTGGAGGGCGTCTTTGGGCCGTATACAATGGAGGCACATTACAATCCGGATATCCCGGCCTATAATCAGCCGGCAGTGCTCTGTCATGAACTGTCTCACATGAGAGGTTTCATGAGAGAAGATGAAGCGAATTATATTGCATATCTGGCATGTTCTGGTTCCGAAGACATGAACCTTCGGTACAGCGGACTGCTGCTTGCCTACACACACAGCATCAATGCACTCTACAGCGCGGATTACGAGCGGTTCGCGGCGGTCAGAACTCAGCTCTGTGATCAGGCGAACCGGGATTATACATATCATCGAACCTACTGGGCGCAGTATGAAGGACCGGTCTCAGAGATATCGGACAAGGTCAATGATACTTATTTGAAAGCGAATGCACAGCAGGAAGGCAGCAGAAGCTATGGGCGCATGGTGGACCTTCTGCTGGGAGGATATCGCCGACAGAAAGAAGCAGAGACCGGATGAGGGCAGGGGCAGCCCTGCCATTCATCTAATTCTCTGCTTTTTCAAGCGCACTGCGGATCGCACTCATGAGCATCAGGGAAGTGTACTGGCTCTCTTCCGAGTAAGAGAGGTTTTCCAGAGACTGCGATTCCAGGATCTGTTCGGAAAGCGCTTCAAGGGCAGGCTCCATGAGTGGGTACATGGCAGAGACCGTTTCGTCAAGCTGCCGGAAGTGGATGGAGGAGATATAGTCCTCGTCTACGGTGACAGCGATCTCCACCGGATTACCCCCCAGAGTCATGGAGGCCGTGTAGATGCCGGCCGTGTATTTGGAAGGAAGCTCCGTAGCTGTTTCCTGCTTCTGGTCAGAAGCAAACATAAAGATCATAAGTATAAGAAAGACGATACCCAGGCCGATAAAGACAGCAGTGTAGATCAGCTCTTTCATATGGAATACCCATATTCGTGTTTTGGCGCTCATGGTGAGGCTCCTGTTATAGAAGGTTCTTGGTTATAGTCTATGAAAGAGCAGTCTGGTTTATGAAAAAATCAAAATTACTCTTTCTTTTTTTTGCGTTTTGCATTACTATAATAAAATAGGGGATCAGGGTACAATTGCTGATTTGTAAAGGAGGGGGCTTATGATTTCAAATCAGATACTTCAAAACACGATCGACGGACTGAGAGAGATCACCCGGGTTGATCTTTGTGTGCTGGATATGGAAGGACAGGTGCTGGCTTCTACGGAGAAGCAGCCTGGGGATTACAGCATTGAAGTAGCAGCTTTTATTGCTTCACCTGCAGACAGCCAGGTAGTACATGGTTATCAGTTTTGTAAAGTTTTCGGTGAGAACCAGATGGAGTA
>CAMWMT010000303.1 GCA_947175375.1 uncultured Clostridiaceae bacterium
CCATTCCATACGAGTGCTGATCATACGGGCAAAGAACATTTTGCAACATCCCCACTGAGTTTCTACGCCATGACATCGTCGATCAGATCGTCTCCATCGGCTGCTGTAGTCGCCAGTTCATCACATCGCTCATTCTGTGGATGTCCATCATGCCCCTTTACCCATATGAATTTCACCTGATGGGGCTCTTTTGCCTTCAACAGTCTTTTCCACAGATCCGGATTCTTGACCGGTTTCTTCTGACTGTTCACCCAGTTTTTCTTAAGCCAGGAATCGATCCAGTGCTGATTAAACGCATCAACCAGATATTTCGAATCCGAATACAGTTCCACCTGACAGGGCCGGTTTAACGCCTCCAGCCCTATGATCGCCGCCATCAGCTCCATGCGGTTATTCGTCGTCTTTTTATATCCCTGAGAGTATTCCCGGATATGCTCTTCCCCCTTAGGATCCACATAGGACAGAATTGTCCCGTATCCACCCGGTCCGTCCGGATTCCCCCTTGCAGAACCGTCTGTATAGATCTTTACTAACATAATACCCACTCCTGTCCCTGATGCTCTATGGTATGGTAATGCTCCAGAAGTCCCTGCATCTCCTTCTGCGCCTTCACTCTCCGGCACACCTCATAATCCCCCCAAAAATGCATGGGAAATATATGAGCTGTGTCTGTCTGCTCCAGAAAATACTTCATGCCCCAGTAATAGGCTCCGGATAATCTTGGGTCCAGGGGTACAAATGCAGCATCAAAAAAATGTTCGGCAAGCCTGTCCACTTCTTTCTTATAGTTTGCCGCCATATTATTGTTCCATGCCTTGTCTTCCCCTTCCCAGTGCCACCAGTTCAGATCACCTGCGTGATATATCCTCTTTCCTTCCGCCTCCACTACCCATGCCACACCCTGATCAGTAGAACGAAGCGTCTGAATACACAGATCCTTGATCCTGTACTCTTCCCGCGCCTTCACACGATGGATCCACTCCCTCTGTTCTTCCGGACGAAGCCTGATATCTCTCGATAACAGATATTCAGCACCCGGATATTTCTCCCGAAGCCCGAATATTTCCTTTTTAAAATGGTCTGGATGTGCATGGCTGTTCAAAAAGTACACCTGATGGTCTTTGGATATCTCTGGTATCTCTCCATCTCCATAATAATCAAATATCAGCACATTCTTCTCCAGCTCCGCACAGAAACTGCTGTGACATATAAATGTAATCTTCATAATGGTTCCTTTCTACATCAGACTGACAGAGAACCCGCCCCTGCATCCATCCTGCCTCAACAGGAAGATCTTCATAATAAAAGCGGTTCCCACTGCTACAGTATAGCAATCCGAAACCGCAAATTCAACATAAATCCAAAATCCGCTCTTACCTTTTGATCATATGATAATACACACCAGCCCGCCATTGGAGTCATTCACGATCTTCTGCATCGTATCCTGCAGCTTCACCTGGCTTTCTTCTCCGATCTGATACAGTTTACTTCGTATTCCGTCCTCCACCAGTTCCTCTATCGTCTTGCCAAAGATATTGATCTGCCAGATACCTTCTTCCTGTTTTCTTCCATCCTGGATATACTGGATCAGATCCTTTGCCTGCTCTTCATTGCCGACGATCGGTGCGATCTCCGTCTCGATATTTGCACGGATCATATGTACCGACGGTGAGACCGAACGAAGTTTTACCCCGTATTTACCGCCCTGATGAATCAGCACCGGATCATCCATCGTGATCTCGTCTTTTTCCGGCAATACCATGCCATATCCTTTCTGACGTACTGCATCCATTGCTTTAATGACTTTTCCATATTCTTTCTGCATGGCAGACAGCTCCCGAAGCTGCTCCATCAGATCGTATTCATCCTGCAGTTCCATTCCAGTCAGTTCGCTCAGCATCTGATAGTAACAACTCTCCTCCATATCAATGGAATAAACGGCCGAGCCAGTATTCAAGGCCACCCGATCCAGCTTCATACGGCTGATAGACGGTCCCGCACAGTCCGTATTTGCCATGCCGATATCGCGCAGCACATGGAAATCTTCCATCATTTCCCGGACCTTTGTGATGACCTCCTGTTTCACCGGATGCGTGACCGGCAGCATCTCCACCCAGCGGGGCATATGATACTCTACTTCTGTCAGCGGAAATTCCAGAAGCACCTGTTCCAGTATCATCGTAATATCTTCTTTTTTCAGCTGTTCACAGTTGACCGGAAGCACCGGTATCTGATATTTGTGGAACATCTCTTCAGACTGTTTTCTGACTGTATCACTGTACGGTTTTGTGGTATTCAGAAGGATCACAAAGGGTTTTCCCAGAGTCTTCAGCTCCGCAATGGTCCTCTCCTCTGATTCCTGATAATTACCGGCAGGTATGTCTCCAAAGCTTCCGTCACAGGTCACAACGATTCCGATTGTTGAATGGTCATGAATTACTTTATGTGTTCCAAGCTCGGCAGCTTTTGTAAATGGAATCTCTTCTCCGAACCACGGAGTCTTCACCATGCGCTCCATATCATTTTCCAGATGGCCGGTTGCTCCTGTAACCATATATCCGACACAGTCAATCAAACGGATCCGGACTGGGATCTTTCCTCCCACATTGATCTCCACGGCCTCCTTGGGAACAAATTTTGGTTCGGTCGTCATGATCGTCTTTCCAGCCGCCGACTGAGGAAGTTCGTCTGTCGCCCGTTCTCTCTCGTGGACATCCTCTATATTCGGAAGTACCAGAAGATCCATAAACCGTTTGATAAATGTGGATTTTCCGGTCCTGACCGGACCTACCACTCCTATGTAGATCTCTCCTCCTGTCCGTTCCTTGATATCATTGTATAAGTGAAATTCTTTCTGATTCTGAATCGTTTCCATAAAAAATCCCCTCCCATATTTGTTCTAATATATGGGGACGGGGATATTTTTATGCCAGGAAACCGCTTTTTGTCATATATGATACACTACAGGATCTCTTCAAGCTCCGAACGGATCGCTTTGATAAAATCACCGGAATTCAGGACCGTCACATCCGAAAGCGTCGTGATGAGTGCAAGATCCTTTGTCATCCTACCGGACTCTATGACTTTAGTGGATGCCTGCTCCAGCAGTTCCGCAAAACGCACCAGTTCAGATAGGTTATCAAGTTCTCCGCGCTTCTTAAGCGCTCCTGTCCATGCAAAGATCGTCGCAACCGGATTCGTAGAAGTCTCGATTCCTTTTAAATGCTGATAGTAGTGTCTCTGAACGGTGCCGTGTGCTGCCTCATACTCGTAATAGCCCTGCGGAGATACCAAAACCGACGTCATCATGGCAAGAGAACCAAATGCAGTTGCTACCAGATCACTCATCACATCTCCATCATAATTCTTACATGCCCAGATAAATCCACCTTCCGACTTGATCACCCGGGCGATTGCATCATCGATCAGGGTATAGAAATAAGTAAGACCTGCTTCCACGAACTTTGTCCGGTATTCTTTTTCATAGATCTCCTCAAAGACATCTTTGAAATGATGATCATATTTTTTGGAGATTGTATCCTTTGCTGCGAACCACAGATCCTGTCTGGTATCCAGCGCATACTGGAAACAACTCTTTGCAAAGCTCTCAATGGAGCTGTCCAGATTGTGCATGCCCTGCACGATCCCCGCACCCTTAAACTGATGGACCATCTCGGAAGTACTGCTTCCATCCTCCGCTGTATAGACCAACTCTACCTTACCCGGTCCCGGAATGACCATCTCTGTCCCTTTATAGACATCTCCGTACGCATGACGCGCCAGCGTAATTGGCTTTTTCCACGTCTTCACATAGGGCTCGATTCCCTTCACGATGATCGGCGCCCGGAAGACCGTTCCATCCAGGATGGCACGGATCGTTCCATTGGGGCTCTTCCACATTTCCTTCAGATTATACTCTTCCACCCGGGCAGCATTGGGCGTGATCGTCGCGCATTTTACTGCGACCCCATATTTCTTCGTTGCCTCCGCGGAATCAACCGTAACCTGATCTCCTGTCCGATCCCTGTTCTCAAGTCCCAGATCATAATATTCGGTCTTCAGATCCACAAACGGAACAATCAATTCGTCCTTGATCATCTGCCAGAGAATCCGGGTCATCTCATCTCCGTCCATCTCCACCAGCGGTGTAGTCATCTTAATCTTTTCCATAACTATCTTCCTCCTCGTATGCTCCTGTCTCTGTTTTCCTGTCCGGAATACGCCTGTCACAGGATCTTCTCCAACCCATATCCCTGAATACATTCTATCGT
>CAMWMT010000304.1 GCA_947175375.1 uncultured Clostridiaceae bacterium
ATGGGAAATCTGATTATATTCCGTGTATCTGCTGGGGGAGAAATGCCCGTTTTGCGTCCGGCTTTGAGGTGGGCGGCCATACTCAGATATGGGGCAGGATACAGAGTCGGGAATACATGAAAAAAATTGACGAGGAGGAAAGCGAACGCAGAGTTGCATATGAAGTATCTGTTAGCAAACTGGAGTATCTGGATTAAGAAAAGTTAACGGGAACGGGACGAGGAATAAGGATAAAAGCTTGCATTTCTTCCGGCACTGGTGTAATATGAACAATAAACAGATACAGAGATTTCTGTTTCGGGTTTGGAAGATGCGGGGAAGCTATGGACGGAAGTAGATTACAGGTTTATTTTGGAAACGGAAAAGGAAAGACGACAGCGGCCCTGGGGCAGGCGATCAAAGAAGCCAGCAGGGGAAAGTCGGTCATTATCGTTCAGTTCTTAAAAGGAAAGCAGCCGGAGGCAGTCAATTTTATTCAGAGACTGGAGCCTGAGATTAAGCTGTTCCGTTTTCAGCGCCAGAAGGAAGCATTTGAAGATCTGAACACTCAGGAGCAAAAGGAAGAGATTCTAAATATGAAGAACGGGCTATGCTTTGCGAAAAAAGTGCTGGCGACAGGCGAGTGTGATGTGCTGGTCCTGGATGAGATCCTGGGACTTCTGGACTGTGGAGTCGCGGATCTGTCGGACATTCGCGGACTTCTGGATGAAGCGGCGAATGATGGTACAGACCTGATCTTTACTGGTATCCGGATCTGCCCCGAGATCACAGAGTGGGCGGACGAGGTGTATCAGATTTCTGCGTTGAAGGAATAGATTCCCTGTGTTGACAAAGGAATCAGAAGATGTTATATTGAAGACAGCTGAATGAAGAGAGATAGAGGTTGCGTGAATCATGAGTATGCTGGCGGATGTGTGCAGGCACAGAGGAAGACAGAGGAAAGGGAGGAACGCCGAAAGGGCAGATACCCTGCAGGATCTGTTGCTTGGGCATGGGATGAAGAATCACATGACTGTCATCTGATGCAGATGAAGCGCTATCCGGACAGAGATGATCTGTAAAAGTATCATTTCATCATGTTTGTATTCTGGAGAGGCGTATCTATGCACGCCTCTTTCTTTCATGCGCAGGTCCGCATATGGAAGTTTGCTGTTGGCGCAGCATGCGGACCGCGCAGCGAGTAGGGAGAAAATCTCCCCTACTCGATTCTTTTAGACAAAAGACTATCAGGAGGGGAAGAATATGTCGATTTTTACAGGTGCTGGAGTTGCAATTGTTACACCAATGACAGAGACAGGGGCGGTGAATTACGCAAAGCTTGAGGAACTGCTGGAGTTTCAGATCGCTAACGGAACGGATAGCATTATTATATGTGGGACTACCGGAGAGGCTTCCACATTATCACATGAGGAACATCTCGAAGTGATCCGTTTTACCATTGAGAAGGTAAATAAAAGGATTCCGGTCATTGCGGGTACCGGTTCCAACTGTACAGAGACTGCGGTCTATCTGTCACAGGAAGCGGAGAAATACGGCGCAGACGGACTTCTGCTCGTGACGCCTTATTACAACAAGGCGACACAGAAAGGGCTGATTGCGCATTTTACAAAGATCGCAGAGTCCGTGAAGATTCCTGTGGTCCTGTATAACATTCAGAGCCGTACCGGTGTTAATATCACTCCGGAGACGCTGGCATATCTTGCGAAAAATGTAGAAAATATTGTGGCAGTAAAAGAAGCCAGCGGAAATATCTCTCAGGTGGCGAAGATCGCCAGTCTGTGTGGAGACTCTCTGGATATCTACTCTGGTAATGATGATCAGATCGTGCCTCTTCTCTCCCTGGGCGGAAAGGGTGTGATCTCGGTGCTGTCCAATATCGCACCTCAGGAGACACATGATATTGTAGCGAAGTTCATGGCGGGTGATGTAGCAGGAAGCCTTGCGCTTCAGTTAAAGGCGATCCCGTTGATCGATCAGCTGTTCTGTGAGGTTAACCCGATCCCGGTAAAAGCAGCGCTGAACCTGATGGGATGGGAAGTGGGACCGCTTCGGATGCCGCTTAGTACGATGGAAGAGGAGCATCAGAAGAATTTGAAGGCAGCTATGGATGCGTTTGGAATCAAAGCAAAATAAAGGAGTACAAATGGTTAGAGCGATTATGCATGGCTGTAATGGCCATATGGGACAGGTGATTACCGGTCTTATCAAAGAGGATGCGGATATTGAAATCGTGGCAGGTATTGATCTAGTAGATTGCCGGGATAACGGGTATCCGGTATATACGAATATTGAAGAGTGTGACGTGGAGGCGGATGTCATTATTGATTTCGCGTCTGCAAAAGCGACGGATGCGCTTTTGGCATATGGAAAAAGGCGCGGCATTCCAATGGTTCTGTGTACGACGGGACTGACAGAGGAACAGCTTGCGGCTGTGGAAGAGACGAGCAAAGAGGTAGCGGTCCTGAAATCCGCAAATATGTCTCTTGGGGTAAACATGCTCCTGAAGCTCTTGAAGGAGGCGGCGAATATCCTCGCTCCGGCTGGTTTTGATATCGAGATCGTGGAGAAGCACCACAACCGGAAGGTGGATGCGCCGAGCGGGACAGCGCTGGCGCTGGCAGATTCCATTAATGAATCCCTGGGTAATGTTTACGAATATAAGTTCGACAGAAGCCAGACCAGGGAAAAGAGAGATAAAAAAGAGATTGGCATCTCTGCCGTCCGCGGCGGCACGATCGTGGGAGATCATGATGTGATCTTTGCCGGGACGGATGAGGTTGTTACGTTCAGTCATACGGCGTACTCCCGTGCCATTTTTGGGAAGGGCGCCATTCAGGCGGCAAAGTTTCTTGCAGGGAAGCCAGCAGGATACTATCAGATGAGCCATGTGATCGACGCACAGTCCTGATTGTCGGCGGCATGCGTGGAACATGCATCATATGAATTTTTTTAAATGTATAAAATTTTAAAAAGCTGTCCATATTACTAGCAGCAGGTCAAATACTGTTTTTCATCTTTAATTTTAACTAAAAGGAGAGAGAATTATGAAACAGTTGAAGAAGTTTTGCGTTGGCATGCTGTTGCTGGTAACACTTGCAGTTGTGACTGCGTGCGGCAGAGCGAACAATGGTACTACCACAGATAATAATGGAGCTGCCACTGATAAGGACGGAACTTCCGGAGGCAATGGAATGGTGACGGATGACAACAATGGAACCGGAACCAACGTGGATGACGTTTTGTTCGATACGGACGGAGACGGAGTCTATGACCATACGGATGTAGACGGCGATGGTCTTCTGGAGGAGATCGGAAGCGATACCAATGACATGGTGGACGATCTGGTGAATGATGTGACCGGAGGTGACACCATGGTAGATGGAAATGTGAATGGGAATAATGCGGTAGACGGAACTGTGGATAACGGGACCGGAACAGACCTGCCGTAACCGGAACAGGGGCTGCCTGGATGGCGGCCCCTGCTTTGGGTATGGGAAGGTGGAAGGTGGAGCTCTGCGGTGTCGGCATATCCCAAAACGCTCGTATGGAATGTATCGGACAGTCAGAGGTTTCCGTATGCCCCATTCGGACATGGGATGTCCGCCTGTGACATACGGAAACATCCGCCTGTCCGCTCCAATCCACACAGCGCTGTTTTTGGGATATGCCGACACCGCAGAGCATCGCTTCTGTATGTTGCCCAGTCCCTTCATACTTTGCTGTATGCAGTACATATATGGTGTCTGTGAATTGCCAGAAAGTATGATAAACGGCACTTGGACCGATGCTCTATATGGGCAGGAATTTATACTCGGTAACGCAAACATTTTCCAAAACTGAAATGTATGGACTAATGAACGCCTATAATCCATAAATATCCGCGGCAATTAATTGCGTTCATTAGTATATACTCATGAATGAAAAGATTTGCAGGTAATGAAATGTATAACGAGGGAGCACATTGTTATGTATCATGAAAAGTGATGGATGAATGCGCTCACGAGTTTAGTGGCATTTATAGAGAAGAATGAAAACAGGGTTTGATACTTTGCGAGTTGCTGATATGGGGTATTTGAGACGAGGAGGAGATATGGAATTTCGGCCGTGTATTGATATACATAATGGAAGAGTAAAACAGATTGTCGGTGGGAGTCTGAGGGATGTGGGAAGTCAGGCGGATGAGAATTTTGTGTCGGAACAGGATGCGGCATTTTATGCGCGGTTTTACAGGGAGAGCGGCATCCGGGGCGGGCATATTAT
>CAMWMT010000305.1 GCA_947175375.1 uncultured Clostridiaceae bacterium
TCCTGGATCTGACCAGACAGTATCATAATCTCCTTACAAAATCTGAGAGAGATGAAAGGGGCGAGTCTGTCCAGTCTTACATATGGGATACAAATGCTGTCTTCTTGAAAGAAGAAAAAGCCACACATATCTATCTGCAGGATGAACTGGGAAGCCCTGTCCGTCTGGTTCAGTCCGGAGAAAAGAGACAGACCCTGTACGGCTATGATGAATTCGGAAACGACCGCTACGGGAACCAGGGAGAGATGCAGCCGTTTGGGTATACCGGATATCAGAAAGATAAGATTGCAGATACATATTTTGCACAGGCGAGAGAGTATCTGCTAAAGATGGGAAGATTCATCAGTGAAGATATCAATAAAGGTAATGTAATGGCACCAGGAAGTCTGAATTATTACGGTTACTGTCTCGGGAATCCGCTCATACTGGTAGACAAAAACGGAAGGTCTCCTGTGCCGAGCCCCGCAGATGCACAGCGGATGATGTGGGAGTACTGCCTTGATCAGTTTCATGATGCACAGCGGATGATGCGGGAGTACTGCATCAATCAGTATCATGATGCACTAAATACGATAAAAGATGAGTGGGACAGTAAAGTTGGCTCTCTTATCGAATGGACAGAAGAACATGAAGATGAAATAAAAATAGGAGTGACTTGTGCAATGATTGCAGGATCTGCCATAGCTGCAGTGACAGGAATCGGAATTCCAGCTGCGGTTTCGGTAATGGCCATAGGAAGCACAGGAGCGCTAATGGGGGAGCAGTATTATGAAGAGAATGGCATGAATGGAGCAGATGGCTTTATGCGGGGTGGTATGAATGCTACTATTGTAGCTATAGGACTTGTCACCAATCCAGCAAAAGCTTCCTTTGGGATTGCTTGTCAGTTTTCCACAGATATTGTACAGGGAAGCTTTTCATCGCCAGAATCCTATACGGGATCAGTCATCGGTAGTATATTCAATCCGATACTCAACGTAGGGGGGAAAGAATTACTACTGGCTGCTGCAATGGCTACAGCAACTGGAAGGCTGTTTGAGTCGTTGACTGTAGGTTCCACTGAAAACTTGGGGAAAATTTTTGTTGATATGATTGTGACAACAGGTTTGGGGCAGTTTACAAATTATATTGTACAGACAGCTTTACCATGGGATCTGGCATTTTGGTTTAGAATGGCATTATCAGAGGAGACACTTAACTGGATAGAAAATATTACAGTAGGTATTGAAAATGCAATTTACGGAGAAATTAGGAAGTGTTTTAGTACTGATTGATATGATTTTGAGGTCGAAAGGTTTTATTAAAAGGTATAGTCAGATGGTGTAGCACCTGCAATTTGGATTAAATCAAGAACTTTTTCTGGAAAGAGGTATTTTATGAAAGCTTTTATATGGAATGTTGTGGAAACCTTAATAGTTTTCATTATAACATCTGTTATATATTTTATAAAATTGTTAAAAAGAGAAACACTTATTGAAAAATGTGATGGGATGGAGGATGTTGTATTAAAATTGTTGGTTGGAGGTATGCTAATATATTTCACTTTATTTTCTGTGATTCCATCAATACAGGATATACCAAATATAATCCATAAAAACATTTATACAATAGAAGGTATTTCTCATAGCTATTGTACACCCTCAAAACTGTATAGTATGTCAGCATACATTTTTGATGAAGAAACTCAAGAAGAAGTATATATAGATTTTATATATAAAGGAACTATAGAAATTGGCGACAAGTTAATCATACAGTATCTGCCTAATTCAAAATATGGAGTCTTAATTGAAAAGAACGGAGAGATTATAAGGAAGAGAATTGAATAGGTCATGATATTAGAGAAAGGAAGTTATATGAAGTGGATAGTTTATACAGTCAGAATATAAAAGGATGTCATCAGGATTCAATCCTGCTGCATCCAATTGTGGTAATAGAAAATATATTGACAGCGGATTTACCGCAGGAACTGAATATGATGTCAGAAGAACTGAAAGATTCTTTTTATCCATATGAAGACCGGCCTTCCATAATCTTAGCAGATTCCGAGGGAAATGTTCAGATGACCTTTCAGATTTTTGATCAGGAATTGAAAGACAGCGATATCAAACAGGCTGCACAGGCAGTACATAAATGCACAGAAGACCTTTATTCCAGAAATCAGCTTTCTCCGGTCTATATGAACCGTTCGGGAGAAACTCCGGTAGGATGGTTTCTGATGGAAATGGAACTGGGAGATACGAAATACCATCATATAAAAGCGGTACGTGCTGTTCGGGGAAGGCTGTTTCTCATGACAATCACTTATCCGGAGACAGAGAGTTTAAAATGGCAGGCAGTGCTGAATCATCTGTTTTTAACACTGCGGGAAAGGAGCGTTCAGGATGCAGAAAGCCAGTAGCCAGGATATGGACTGGATGCTTCAGGCGATGCTGCGGATGTACGGCAGAGGCGGGAAAGCGTCAGAGGATGAAACAGGAGAACGGCGGATGTTCCATGGACAGGGATTCTGTATGGAGCTTATAGAAGGTTTTGGCGAGGCAGAAGAGGACATGGCAGGTTTGGTCTTCTTATCCGGATATCGCCCGAAGAAGCTGTTCATCTGTCCGGGGAAGCATGCCGGGTTTACATTCCAGGCGTTGGAAACAGGAGCGATTCCCGAAAACGGAAATATGGAAAATCTCAGAGAAGAGCTCCGGCGCATCCTGATGCGTTCGGATCGAAAGACGGTCTTTTACGAAGAGGGACAGGTATCGGGGAGCATACCGGTCTTCTGGTTTGACTATAAGAGTTTTGCTGTAGATGAACGGGTATATAATCTGATGTTTCTGTTCCAGGCAGGAGAGAGTCTGATCCTGGGTACTTTTTACTGCATTTTCCAGGATTATGACAGATGGAAACCGGAGGTTCTGCGGGTTTTGAAGACGGTCAGGGAGGAATCTGAGTATGAGGATCAATGAGCTTACTGCCGCAGCAGACTGTCTGGAGAAGGAACGGTTCGGTATTCAATGCAGAAAGCTGATACAGGAATATCAGAGCAGGGAGCGCAGGGAGGAAGCCCGTCGCATATTCAGCGAGCTGTTTGAACAGACGGCAGCACAGAGGAAAAAGGCAGCGTGGCTTGGAATCAGCAGTCTGCATACGAGCATCCAAAATAGGAATTTTGAATACATTCTGGCAGTATATGGGGAGGAATTTTATCTGGATCCGGAGCCGGTCGGGAGATACTGGATGCCGCCTGTATTCAGAGAATGTATGGAGGAGGATATACGGGCGGTCATGAAGGAACTCCGTAGCCGCTTTCCAAGGATATGGCAGTATGAGGAAGCAGAAGTATATCGGGTATGCGCGGCATATTATGATGCGGCATTCTGCAGGCTCTGCGCAGATCTGGCATGTGAACTGACGGAGACAGAAGCCTTTCTTCGTATGGAAAAGGCAGAGCGTTTCAGTATCTTTTTTGGAAGATATCAGGGAGAGGGGGAGATTTTATGGCGGATGTCGGGTGAATGAGATATTTTCTGCTGACAGACAATGGAAGGAATCCTTTTCCGGAGATAAAAGGGTGGAGTCAGGTACTGGATGTCCGGAAACTGAACCGCAGGGAATACAGGGAGCTGCCATCTTTTTTTCAGCTGGATATGAGGCTTGGAATGGACTGGGTTCTGCCGGATGTTCTGCTGTTCCCGTTCCTTCTGCTCTCGGAACATGCCAAAGATATCGTTTCTTTTTATGATCCGGATATCCCATGGCGCTTTGCTACTTTGTTTGACGATGGTAAGAAAGAATGTGCCTCTTATTTCTGCCCGATTCTGGAAGAGGAAGACTGTGTTCTGGAAGGAACATATCAGGAAGGCGGTGATGTTCGGCTGGACGGGAAGAGGATGAAGGGACTGCCTTTATTCCAGATCCGTATGAAAGATAAGAAAAAGACGATCATCCGCATGGATCTGGCAGAGAGTCTGCTGGTGAGACATGCAGTCGGTTTGGAACTGAAAGAGACTGTCGTGATGAGATGACTCTTTTATGTGTGCTTATGTAAAGAAGGATAGGGTTTTGATGTAGATGATACGAATAAATTGCAAAATATGCAGTTTAAAGTGCAAAGTATGTCGAAAGTGTGGATGGTTTGGAGGTAATACTATATAGTTATTAGGAGATTTTGAAAAATATGAGATGTTTTTGACGAAATTAATTTAGTTTATTGATGGATAATTCCTAATTATCGATTAGTTATGATAACGAAGATAGTT
>CAMWMT010000306.1 GCA_947175375.1 uncultured Clostridiaceae bacterium
AATATACATTCCGCTTTGCCGTAATCTCGTTATTCAACTGGCGGACGGAACCACTGCACAGGTTTCTCGGATTCTTGTATTTTGCCGACTCATCCGCAATCTCTGCATTGATCTTCTCAAAATCCGAATAACGGATGACTGCTTCTCCCCGAAGGATCACTTCCCCCTTGTGCGGAATCGACAACGGGACATTGCGGAATACCCTTGCATTATTTGTAATGACTTCGCCGACCTCGCCATTGCCGCGGGTAACTGCTTTCAGGAGTTGTCCATCCTGATAGGTCAGGACTACCGTCAGCCCGTCCAACTTCCAGGAGATCAGCACCTCATGCTCCCCGGCAAATTCCGCAAGTGCTTCCACCTCCTTGGTTTTATCCAGAGACAGCATAGGCGTCTCATGCCGTTCTTTCGGGAGCTCATCCACGGCTTCGTAGCCCACAGTTATGGTAGGACTCCCTGCAAGCACTACGCCTGTCTCCTTCTCCAACGCTTCCAGTTCATCATACAGCTTGTCATATTCCAGGTTGCTCATAAGCTCCCGGTCTTCCTGATAATACGCTTTTGCCGCTTCCCGAAGCTTGTCTGTCAGCTCCTTCATGCGTTTCATCTGATCCATGCAACTGCTCCTTTTATTCTGGTCTCGCATCCGTCTTCTGATGCGGCTGTTCCTGTTCTTTGGGTATCTCCTCCTGCTCAAGAAGATACAGAAGCTCCGACAGTTCTTCTTCCGTAACATTCCTCCAGGTCCCGGTCTTCAGATGCCCCAACCTGATATTCATGATACGCACTCTTCGAATCTCCTGTGCATGAAATCCAAGTTCCTGGCACATTCTGCGGATCTGCCGGTTCAATCCCTGAGTCAGGATGATCCTGAATTTCCGCTTTCCAAGGCGTTCCACCTGACAGGGCCTGGTCGTCACATTCAATTCCTTCAGATAGACACCTGCTGCCAAATCCTTAAGAAAACGGTCGGTAAACGGACGGTCTGTCACCACTTCATATTCTTTTTCATGGTAATGAGAAGCTTTCATCATCTGATTGATGATATCTCCCCGGTTTGTCATTAGCAGAAGTCCTTCCGAATCTTTATCAAGCCTTCCTGCATAGGTGATCCGCCTGGGATAATTCAGGAATTCAATGATATTTACATCTTCTCCCTGACTTACCTCACTGCATACGATCCCTCTTGGTTTATTGACCGCCAGAAGAATCGTCTTCTCTCTCTTGTCCCACTGGACTGGCTTTCCGTCAAGAGCTATCTCCTGTCCTTCTTCGATCTGCATCCCAAGCTGTGCAGTCTTCCCATCTACTTTGACTCTGCCTGCTTCAATCAGGCGGTCCGCTTCTCTTCTGGAACAGATCCCGGCCTCGCTTATATATTTATTCAGACGTATCATTATGTAGCTTTCCCTCCTGTGATCGCGGGGACATTCCCGCAATCACCATCTTACCAGATTCCTCCAAAAAATGCCAGTCTATCTCAAATAAGCCTTCAATTTTTCAATATTTTTTTCCTGGAAATCCATCAGTTCCTGTGCCATCTCATAGTATTCCTTCTGTACGGATTTATTTTTCTTTACCGTCTTCATCAGGTCCGTGATTCCTCTAGTATTTCCCTGTATCATCATATCTGCCAGATGTTCGGTACTGGCATTCAAAAGTGTGTTCATCTGGATCCCGCTCCAAAGCCTTGTCCGATTCATGATACCATCTTCCGGTGGTGTTTCCTTTGCCTTATGATATTCCTTCTGGAGTTTTTCCTCCATCTGTATATATCTGCACGCCTGCCGGTTCAGGTCCAGCGCAAGATCATCGTCTTCCACCTTCCCGATAATCACATTGATCGCTTCCCGCCCCATCCGGGTATTCCTATAGCTCTCATCCAGTACTGCTCTGTCCGCTTCTGTCATCATAAAAAAAACTCCTTTCCCTGGTAGATCGCTACTAGGGTATGGAGTTTTTTTAATATTATTCCAGATATTCTGTCATGACATAACCAGACAGTCCTTTATATTCCACCTTACTCCAGCCGTTCTCATAGGACTCGATCTGCGTGATCGCATCTCCCTGATATGCCAGAGCCACTCTCTCTGATTCTGTCGACGTTTCCGAACGCACATTCACGGTATCCTTCACACGGGTCTCCCGATTCTGCGTAGTAGCCTCACCAGTCGAAGTTTCTTCCTCAGGAGTCTCAGACTCTTCTTCGTTCTCCTGTGGCTCCTCTGTCTCCGGTTCTTCCTCTTCTTCCGCTACCTGGCCGCTGATCTTCTGGATGAACTCCGCCAGTGTTACATCGCTCTCCTGTGCCGCCTGATAACGTGCTCTTACATCATCATACAGGGCCTGTACTTCCGGATCCTGTTCAAGCTCGGCCACATATGCCTGCATACTCTCATCAATCGAACCATAATGGATTCGGCGTACGTCATCTTCTCTCGGCCCCACATACAAGCAGATAATATCCGGCGCGCTGGTCTCAATATTGATCAGCTTCATATCATAGCAGACAAAGACAATATAAGAATCCTCTACTGGACCTTTCTTTGTATAGCAGACAATGTTGTCAAAAGATTCAATAAATGACGCTCTGTTTTTAATGCTCTCTTTTTCCCCATCCGTCAGAACATCCACGATCTCTTCCAGTCCATCCACATCTCCGCTGGCAATATATCCACAATACTTTTCAATCAGTCGGTCTATGGAAGCATGACTGTTCTCCTCCAGCTTGTTCTCCGGTTCCGGTTCAGCCTCCGGCTCTTCTTCCTGCTGCACTTCCTCTTCACTAGTCTCCTGCGGAGCCGGATCCTGCGGCTTCTCCTTTTCCTTCGCCGGATCACTGCCGCCTCTGAGCAGGACCACAATGATGATCAACAGAACCACATTAAGTGCAAGATATAATCTATAATCAGTCAAAACAGTTTTCCATGTATTCGTATTCGCGTTTTTATTTTCTTTTTTCATATGTCCTCCTTAAATAATAATGTTGGAAATAAAAAATGCACCTGACAAGATTCGAACTTGCGACACCGGGCGTCGGAGGCCCGTGCTCTATCCAGCTGAGCTACAGGTGCTTGGTTAATTACCTTGTTTATCATACACCAATTCTGAAAATTACGCAACCCCTTTTTTGTAATAAATTTGTAACATTTTTCACTGAAGCATCCATACTGCCATGGACAAACAGTCCACAGATCCTGACAAACCGAAGAAAAAGTCTGTCCATGGCCGGACGGATGATCCTACTCTACCGTCCCTTTTTCTGCAGAACAGTAATATGCATGATCGCTCAAATACTCTTCCGGGCTTACACAAGCTTCATTGACTTCCTGTATCAGCTGATCCAGTTCTATCTTTGTGGCAGCAAGACTCTCCGGAAGGAGGATCAGTTCGTGGATGCTGCTCGGAAGGATATAAAAGCTTTCTCCAAGCCGTTCCAGACACATCCGCTGTACCTTTGGATCGACAATAACTGCAGCTCCATACATTTTCCTGCTGTTACTCAGAATATGCATGCCGCTGCTCAGCGGCTCGAAACCCATCTCTCCCAGAAATGTCTCCATTGGTTCCAGAAAGATCCGAACCCTGGACATATTTTCTGCGGCAGCATGACAGAGTTCTTCCAGCGTTACTCCCCAGTAGTCCATATGGCATGTATGGATCAGAGCCGTCGCATGCTCCACAACCTGTTCCGGAACCTGCAGATAAAATACAATCGCCAGATCCAGCCAGGGAAGCCATGGGACCTCGTTAAGCAGCACCTCATTCTTTTCACGGGAGATCAGACGGCAGCATATTTTTTCCTGTATCCTGCGAAAATCCATCATCTCCTCCACGCCTTGCTTTGGAAAAAGCCTGCATTCCCTCTGTGTCTTTAGAACGGCATCCGCAATCTCTGCGAGTTCCTCTTCTGACAGTTCTTCACGATAATGGTGATTGACATAGACGGTCGGCCTCTCCCGATGTCCTTCCACATAATACGAGAAGCCATCCAGTTCCACCCCATTATTTTTAAGAATCCGGACTCTCCTGACCTCTTCCCCGTCCTTCAGCCTTTCCAGTATCTTCTGTTCCAGACGCATTAAAAAATATTCATATGTCATCGAATTCCTTTCTGTCTCTGTATCTTTTTCACGGGAATCGATGTGCGAAATGCACAGAAATGTTTTATATCTGCATCTATTCTAACCGATATTATCTGCTTTGGCAATATATAATTTTAAAATCCGTTCTCTTTCAGC
>CAMWMT010000307.1 GCA_947175375.1 uncultured Clostridiaceae bacterium
GAATTGAACACATATACTTTCGCCTCCGGATGCTCTTCCATATACAGCTTCCGTCCAAGTTCCGCACTGTTGTAAGAGCCGCTCAGCTCTGCAGACAACGTTACCGCATACAGGCGCTCCGCCCCGCAGTCATATGCTTCCCGATAAGCTTCCGGCGAAGGGCAGCTGGATCTCGGGCAGTTGGGGCTGGCTTTCATCTTCTTCAGGAAATCCAGCTGGTCGAATGTCTCATCATCCACGAACTCTTCTCCATCAATATTCAGTGCCAGAGCCGCATGCACAAAATGCGAATCTTTCTTCATCTCCTCTGTAAACTCCCCACAACTGTCTACTACGATCCTGTAACTCATATTTCCTACCATCCCTGCTCCTGATCTCTGTATCCGGCATCCTGCCGGAAAGGTTCCGATTCTACGGATACCTTATCTGTTACTCCATCACACACTATCCATTATTCATGATGTAGTTTTCATTACCACATTATCTTATCACAATATGGCAGGATATGCAATAGTCCATGTGAATATAATACGCAATCATATTGCTGGCAGCAAGCATCCAGGGCTGCATGCTTACAGGGTATAGTATGCCCGGATCAGATTTGCCAATGCCCGTTCATCTTCTACTCCCATCAGTTCCCTTGCTGAATGCATGGCGAGAAGCGGTATCCCCACATCCACTGTGGGCACCGGAACCATGACCGAAGCAATAGAACCCAGCGTCCCTCCGGAAGTCCCGTCTGACCGGTTAAAATATTTTCTGTATGGAATCCCTTCTTTCATACAGATCTGCTGGATCACTGCGATCGCCCGGCTATCCGTGGCATAGGACTGTGAACAGGCTTCCTTAATGCAGAGTCCCTGATTCAGCGGACACTGATTCGTAAGATCCATCTTCTCCGGATAGTTGGGATGATACGCATGTCCCACATCCACTGACAGGAACATGGTTTCCTGAAGGCGCTCGATGAACTCCACACGCTCCATCCCAAGACAGCAAATAAGCTTCTCCAATACCATGGACAGAAGCTGAGACGCTGCCCCCTGTTTTGTCCTGCTCCCGATCTCTTCATGGTCAAAAAATGCTGCCACATTGATTCCGTCTCTTCCGCCCTGTATCATTCCTGACACGATCGCCTGTACACCGGACAGGTTATCGATCCTCGGAGCTGACAAGTACAGGCTTTTTTCATCAAACCCCACGTACTCCGGCTGGTCCCGGTTATAAAGCCCCAGCTCATAATCCAGGATCTCCTCTTCATCTACTTTCAGCTTCTCTGCCAGCAGCTTTCGAAAATATGACTCTGTCACCCTGTCTCCTGAAATCCCGGCTACCGGAAGCATCTCTTTCTGCCGGTTCAGCTCTGTCCCTTTGTTGATCTCCCTATTCAGATGGATCGCCAGATTAGGGATCACAAACAGCGACCTTTCAAAATCCACCAACCTGGTCATCGGATGAAATACATCTTCGCTACGAAGAGTTACTCTGCCCGCCACAGACAGCGGGCGGTCCAGCCACGTATTCAGGATCGCGCCTCCATAGACTTCTACATTCAACTGCGCATAACCATTTCTCACAAGTTCCGGCCTCTGTTTCAGACGCAGTCCCGGGAAATCCGTATGCGCCGCCGCGATCCGGATACCTCCTGCCTGCACCTGCTTTCCGATGGAAAATGCCACAAGGGTAGATCCCTGCACCACTGTATAATAACGTCCGCCTTTCTGCAGCTTCCATGGGTATTCCAGAAAGATCCTTTCATATCCCGCTTCCTGTAGCTGACGCTCCACGTTTACCGTTACATGATACGGAGAGGTTCCCTCTTTAATTAACTGTATCAGTTTTTCTACTACATGATCTTCTGCCATGTTGATATCCTCCTCATCCTGCAATTTTTCCTTTTGAGTAACCATGCCTTTCTGCAAAGGCTGGCATGTATCCGGTCATATATCTGGCGTTTGAAAATTGCCAGAAAAGTATGATAAATCTCTGAAAAACAGTATAGCAAAGTATTTCATTTTCTTCTATAATAATATCAGGGATATCTGAAAAAAGCGATATCCTGTACCTGTATCCTGCCGACACAACAACTGCAAAGGAGGCCCTCATATGATCGCATTACAGATCGCCGATATCAAATCTTTTATGAAGAAATTCCTTCTCACCGATTCCTTTGACCGTTTTCTCCTCCTCGAAGGTACGGTCACCACGTTCAATACATTCCGAATTGACGGAACGCTTCAGAAATCCTATTATACCCAGGAGGAACAGAAATTATTAAACGGACGCAGCCTCTCCCTCTGGGGCGATGTCCGTCCTTTTTGCCTGGAACTTATCAAAGGAAAGAAGACTCCTCTGTCCTTCCGTTTTACGCTCCAGCTTTCTACTTCCAATACCGAAAAGCTCCTTACCCAGTCCGGCATCTCCATCCCCCCGGAACAGGTCCGCGGGCTTCTTATAAATCTGAAATATGATGGACACCTTCTTTCCTGTACCACCGGGACATCCCTTGCAGTCTTTACCATGGACAAAAAACTGGACCACGCCTGGGATGACATGGTCCAGAGATATTTCCGTCAGCAGGGGATCCCTTTTGAAACAGTCTGACAGGATTTTATTATTTTGTGAGCAGCATCATAAGCTCATTGCTTCTGGTAACGAATCTGGTCATCGCCTCCGGTGCCAGCGGCTGATGGCTGATCATCGCCAGATCGTAGAGCTGCTCGCAGATCATGTTCGCATGCTCGCTTTCCGGATTCTCGAACAGGTATTTCACCAAAGCGTTGTTGGCATTCAGGATCAGGGTGGTGGAGGTTCCGAAAGCATTCGGATCCATACCGTACATATTGTACATCTTCATCATTTCCTGCATCCTGCGGTTTTCCTCAGAAAGCGTGATCATGGAAGAAACCTTCTCATTCTTCAGTTTTTCCACTTTTACTTCCAGCTTCTCATTATTCAGCGCCTTGCGGAACAGATCGGTCAGCGCATCGGTCTCAGCCTTCAGTTCTTCCTCGGAAGCCTCTTCCTTCATGGAATCCGTCACATCCGCGTCAATACGCTGGAATTTTACCTTTTCATTCTTCGCTTCCAGGTGGCTGATGAACGGGTTATCGATGTTGTGCTTTAAGACCACCGCGTTCATGCCCTGTTCACGGAACATGTTGATATACTGGCTCTGCTGTACCTCATCCGTCACATAGTAAACGGTCGTCTTCGGCTCTTCCTTCTCTTCTTCTATGGTCTCGCCGTCTGCAGTCTCCACTGTCTGTTCTGCTTCCTCCGCCTTTGCCTCTTCTGCCTCTCCTTCTTTTTTCTCCGGCTCCAGATATTCCTTTGTGGTCGTATATTTGCCGTCGATATCCTTGAAGAGCACATAGTCCATCATGCGCTCGCAGAACTTGTCATCCTTGATGCAGCCAAATTTGATAAATGGATTGATATCGTCCCAATATTTCTCATAGTTTTCACGGTCGGTCTTGCACATGCCGCTCAGCTTGTCTGCCACCTTCTTGGTGATATAGTCAGAGATCTTCTTCACAAAACCGTCATTCTGAAGCGCGCTTCTGGATACGTTCAGCGGCAGGTCCGGGCAATCAATGACTCCTTTTAACAGGAGCAGGAATTCCGGAATGACTTCCTTGATATTGTCCGCGATAAATACCTGGTTGTTATAAAGCTTGATAGTTCCTTCGATGGACTCATACTCCATATTGATCTTCGGGAAGTACAGGATGCCTTTCAGGTTGAACGGATAATCCATGTTCAGGTGAATCCAGAACAGCGGCTCCTTATAGTCCATGAATACCTTACGGTAGAATTCCTTGTATTCCTCCTCGGTACACTCGTTGGGATGCTTCGTCCAGAGCGGATGGATATCGCTCAAGGATACCGGACGCTTGTTGATCTTCACTTTATCCTTTGCCGGGGAGATCTCTTTGGTCTCCTTCGTGCCGTCTTCGTTCTCGATCTCTTCCGTCTTCGCTTCCTCATGGATCCGTTCTACGACTACGTCATCCTCTGTCAGCTCACTCTCGTCGATCGTCTCATACTCCTGCTCTGCATTCTCCTTCGCCAGGAAGATCTCCACCGGCATGAAGGAACAGTATTTCGAAACGACCTCGCGGGCACGGTACTCATTGGCAAATTCAAGGCTCTCCTCATTCAGGAACAGGGGGAGCGTCGTCCCGACGGTATCCCTGGAACCTTCCGCC
>CAMWMT010000308.1 GCA_947175375.1 uncultured Clostridiaceae bacterium
CTACTCTTCCGACAAATACCTGGATCTCCGGCACCGCCTCCTCACAAGCTGCTTTTGCCTTCTCCACAAGTTCTGCATCCGCCGGAAAGCAGCTCGTCTTCATCTGCGGGATCACTCCCGGTTCATATCCAAATCCGGTGGCATCCATATCATGCTGCAGCGTATCAGAAGAAAGCACAATATCGCCAATGTTGATCTCCGCCTTCAGAGATCCTGCAATCCCGGTATTAATGACTGCATCCACCTGATACAAATCTATCAGTATTTGTGTACAGATTCCCGCATTGACTTTTCCAATGCCGCTGCGCACGATCACTGCCTCCACTCCGTTCAATGTTCCCGAATAAAAATCCATGGATGCCTTCTGAAGCAGCTTCACATCCGCAAGCTTTTCCCGAAGTGCTGCCACTTCTTCCTCCATGGCCCCGATAATACCGATCTTTTTTATCATACCATATGCCTCTCTTTCCTTCTGGTGTTTCCACATACAGTATACAGAAAGTTTTCCGCTTTTACCAGAGTGTCTTTGTATTTTTACGAAACGACGTCCATTCTAATATCACGTATAATGTCTGCATATTATGAGATTGGCAATTCCTCCAGAAGTTCTCCTGTTTCCCGATCATAGGCACATACGGTCCCATTTTCAAAGAGAAGATAAAACACCTTTCCAATAAAGGTTCCGCGGACTCTGCCATAACCATATTTCTCTGATGAGGCATCTGCTTTCAGAATCTGCACAAAATCTCCTTCTTTATAGGAAAACAGAAGGTAGTCCTCTTGGTGATTATTCTTTCGCCAGCCTTCTGCACCAAAGCCTATGATATTTTCTATGGTGTCAATAAGCACCGCCCGGTGATCCCACAGAGCTTCGCTGTAGTCGTAATCCTTCAGCCAAAGCCTGGACACTTCTTTCAGATCTGCCGGATCGGAGATATCAGACATAGACAGTTTCATCCCCTGTTCGCGTCCGGGCTCCTCATCCACCTCCATGCCGATTCCCAGCAGCAGATTTTCCCCATAAAAATGCAGGTATTCGGAAAAACCGCTTACTTTCAATTCGCCCAGAACTTCCGGATGTTCCGGATCGGACAGGTCCACAGCAAAGAGAGGATCGGTCTGTCGAAAGGTCACGAAATATCCGGCCTCCCCAAAGAAGCGAGCAGAATAGATGCGCTCCCCCTCCGCCAGACCTTCGATCTTTCCTCTGACTGCGAGAGAAGGGCTCAGGATATACAGTGCATTGGTCTCTCTGGCTTCTCCGTAATCAAAGCCCAGGCGCTCCCCTGTCCGGTCGTCCCGAACCTCTTTTACATCGTATTCCTGTACTGTCACAACGATCCGGAGATTCCCTCCATATTCGTCCATGGAAAAACTGCTCTCCACATTTCCCGGCACTCTTCCTTCTGCCTGAGGGTAAAACCGTCCCTTTCGATACGAGAATCGTAAAAGCTGTGTCGCATCCTGTATGCTCCCTTCTCCTGACAGCTCTGTCCGGTAGACAGACTGATACCATGCCACATAGATATTCCCGGTACTCACATAATACGTACCAGACCCGGCCACTACCGCACGGCTGTCGACAAAGGAAGACGGGTCGGACAGATCGATGGACACCAGTACCAGATAATCCGTGCCGTCTGCATTCTCCTGACAATAGATCCGCCCTGCTTCCATGCGTTTCCCATCCAGAGACGGGATATAGGCATCATAATCCTGTGCCCCTTCCCCCGGACCTGCCGTAAAGCGACTGAATCCATAGAAATAGCCTTCCGAAATACGGGAGCTCTCATACTTTCCCTGCAAAGTGAAAGTCTTCAGCTTCCGGGGCCGGCTTCTGTCTGTGATCTGATAGATACTGATCTCATGATAACTCTGTTCCCGGTAAGGACCGCCGCAGACTGCCACATCATCCGTAAAAGCCTTTTTTGCAGAGGAAGATAAGGGCGTTGCATAATCATAATATTTATTTTCAATAGTGATCAATAAATCTTCCCACAGATAAAATTCCTCCAGACTTTCAAAACCGTCCACAAATGCAGCTTCCGCAAGTCCTTCTTCCGTATCCAGGATCTGAATACCGATTCGGGAGGCACCTGTGCCATTTTCTCCTTCCTGTGGTTTTCTGGCAATCTGATAGAGATATCGGCCATCATTTTTAATCTGATCTGCTTCGTCCACCTGTTCTACCTGCGTATTTGTCCTGCCAAAGACATCCCCGGATGCCTGCAGTTCCTGCTCAGCGCTGGCTGAATCAGCCATTGCCAGGTCTTCGATTCCCTGTGTAAAAAACATCTCTTTTTTCATCGAATATCTGGTCACTTCATCATATGTCTGCCAGTTTTCGGACAGACAGGCATAGATGTCCTCATATGACTGAGCAGAAAGTTCCAGAAGCTCCTGTTCTTCTTCCAGAACTTCTGTCGAATTCGGTTCTTCTGTGATCTCTGTTTTTGCAATTTCCGGCTGTATGGGAAGAGAACGATCTCTGGATAGGAAAAATCCTGCCTTCTGCATTTGAAATAAAATTCCAACTGCTACGCAAAAACAGGCAGCGACAGCAAGTGCTGGATACCACCTTCTTTTCCGGTCTTCATATTTTTTCTGATCCTTCTCATATTCCTTTAACAACCGGGATATCTGTTGTGGTTCCAGTTTTTCCGGAATCGTAAGTTCATTACCCTTTTTCCGAAGCAGTTCTTCTATGTTATTGTCTTTACCTTTCATCTCTGCACTTCCTTTCTGCGGCCTTCCCGGTACTGATCTCCTGTTTTATCTTCCCGAGTCATCTCCCGCTCCAACTTTTTCAGAGCTCTTCGATATTTGGAACGAATGGTACTGTGATTCCTGTGCAGGAGCCTGGCAATCTCCTCCCCTTTATAACCGCTAAAAACAGTCAATACTACGATCAGCCGCTCTTCTTCATTCAGGACATCCAGAAGCTCCAACACCTCCGTCTGCGACATCAGGCTGGTCTCCCTTGATTCCTGTACATCTTGCAGTTCTTCCACAGGAACCTCCCTGCGCCCTCGTTTTTTGAGATTCTTTTTACAGCGATTGACCAGGATACGGAAGATCCAGGCACGGAACGATTCCTCTTTTTTCAGACTGTCAAAATGTTCATAAGCAGCCAGTACCGCATCCTGCACTGCATCCTCGGCATCTTCTGCATTACCCATATAATAATATGCCAGACGATACAGGTCGCGATATACCGCCTGATACAGTTCCATAAACCGTTCCATTCCTTCACCTCACCCCAGGATTCCATAATTGAAATGCATTTCTTTCTATAATAGAGTCCTGCGAATTAAAAAATGTTGCAGAAAATATAAAAAGTGCAAAGCCTCTGACTGCACAGCAGGCTCTACACTTCCTTATCATTTGTCTATCTGATTCATGTCCTATGAAATCTTTTGTAATTTTACGCTATGTTCCGCAACCACTTTCTTGAGGATGTCGATATCCTCCTGCATTGTCTCCATCTGCTCAGCTGCTTCTTCATATCGCTTCGCTGCCGGTACATAATTTTCAGACAACAACCGGATATTTTTGTCTGTGACGTTCTCAAGATGCAGTTTCACGTTCCTGAGATTCTGGTCCATATCATCAAGACGCTGATTCACATCCCTAAGACCCTGTTCGACATCGTCAAGACGCTGGTCTACCTTCTCAAGATGCCGTTCCACATCATTAAGACGCTGTTCGACTTTGTCAAGACGCTGCTCCACGTTGTCGAGACGTTGTTCGACTTTCTCGAGTCGCTGCTCCACATTGTCAAGACGTTGCTCGACTTTCTCGAGTCGCTGCTCCACATTGTCAAGACGTTGCTCGACTTTCTCGAGTCGCTGCTCTACATTGTCGAGACGTTGATCCACTTTCTCGAGATGCTGCTTGATATCCCGTATGTCGTCCTTTACCGGCTGCAGTTCGGCCTTCAACTTTGTTTCGAACAGTTGAGAGAGGGCCAACAGGTCTTCATTTGTTAATGCCACTGTGATCACGCTCCTTTGCGGCCTCCATACTGCTTTGTTTCTGGTTGCCCCAAAATTATATCACATGTCACAGGCAATGAAAACCCAAAAAAAGACATCTTTCTCACATTTTATCCTACCGCAAAAGTCATCTCTGCCATGGCTGCGATCTTTCCGTCTACGGTTGCCACGGCCTTTCCAACACCGATCGGCCCCTTTTGCTTTATAA
>CAMWMT010000309.1 GCA_947175375.1 uncultured Clostridiaceae bacterium
TCCAGCTCCTTTATAACATCATCATCCTTTACCGTATCAAAAAGGGAGATCTGTGCCCGATCCACCTCGTCATACTTTTTTGCTTTCTTCTTTGACTTTGCCCTGGTATGGCTTTCTTCTGCAATATGTTTCGCCTTAACGGAGATATCCGCCTGGCTTAATTCTTCCACCAGCTCTTTGGCACGTGCAATGACACTGTCCGGCACTCCGGCAAGCTTCGCCACCTGAATTCCATAGGACTTGTCTGCGCCACCCTTTACGATCTTCCTTAAAAATACGATGTCATCGCCCTTTTCTTTTACCGCGATACAGTAGTTGTTCACACCTTCCATGGTTCCTTCCAGTTCTGTCAGCTCATGATAATGAGTCGCAAACAGGGTCTTGGCACCCAGGAGACGCTTGTCCGCAATATGTTCAATGACAGCCCAGGCGATGCTCAATCCGTCAAAGGTGCTGGTGCCCCGCCCGATCTCATCCAGGATCAGCAGACTGTTCGCCGTCGCATTTCGAAGAATATTGGACACCTCATTCATCTCCACCATGAACGTACTCTGCCCGCTGGCAAGATCATCAGAAGCACCCACCCGGGTGAAGATCCGGTCCACCACGCCAATATCCGCGCTCTCCGCCGGCACAAAGCTCCCTGTCTGTGCCATCAGTACGATCAGCGCCGTCTGCCGCATATAGGTGGACTTTCCTGCCATATTGGGACCTGTGATGATTGAGATCCGGTTGGAATCATTATCCAGACAGGTATCATTGGCGATAAACATATTTCCCGGAATCATCTGCTCCACCACCGGATGACGTCCATTTCGGATACTGATCACACCTTTACTGTTCATTTTGGGACGCACATAATGATTTTTATCTGCCACAAAAGCAAAGCTTGTGAACACATCCAGCCTCGCCACCGCCTTTGCCGTCTTCTGGATACGCAGAACCTCCGACGCGATCCTGTCACGGATGTTGGTAAACAGTTCATATTCCAACGCCGTCAACTTTTCCTCTGCCCCAAGTATCGTGTCCTCCAGTTCCTTTAATTCTGGTGTGATATACCGCTCTGCGTTGGTCAGGGTCTGTTTCCTGATATAATCCTCCGGTACCAGATCTTTATAAGAATTGGTCACTTCCAGATAATAGCCAAACACTTTATTATATTTTATCCTCAGATTCTTGATCCCTGTCCGCTCCCGCTCTCTGGTCTCAATGTCTGCCAGCCAGGATTTCCCATCTGTTTTGGCCTTCCGGAATCGGTCCACCTCTTCGTGATAACCGTCTTTCATGATATTTCCTTCCCGGATGGTGACGGGCGGTTCTTCCTGGATCGAACAGTCGATCAGTTCATACAGGTCTTCCAGTCCGTCCAGATCCTCCTGGATCTTACGCAGCAGCGGGCTCTCCAGTTCCTGAAGCAGCGTCTTCAGGTGCGGAAGCATACCAAGAGACGTCTTGAACGCGATCAGATCCCTTGGGTTCGCCGTCTGATAACTGATCCGCCCGATCAGACGTTCCAGATCATAAATGGGACTCAGATATTCCCGAAGTTCTTCTCGCGTGATCAGCTGTCTGTTCAGTTCCTCCACCGTTTCCAGGCGCCTCTCAATTTCTTCCTGATCGATCAGGGGTTGCTCGATATAGCTCCTGAGCATCCTTGCACCCATGGCGGTCTTCGTTTTGTCCAGCACCCACAAAAGAGAGCCCCGCTTCTGTTTTTCCCGCAAGGTCTCCACCAATTCCAGATTCCGGCGGCTGGAACTATCAATGACCATGAAATTCCCGGATACATAAGGCTGAAGCCTGGACATATGCGCAAGCGACGTCTTCTGTGTCTCTGTCAGATATCGAAGGAGCGCTCCTGCCGCGATGACCCCACATCCAAGGTCCGCTATACCAAGCCCCTCCAGAGAGCTCACATGGAAATGATCCAAAAGCTCCCTTCGGCACAATTCATCATCAAAATACCAGTTTTCCAGAGAATATATCGTGATTCCAAGGCGTTCCTTCAGTTCCTCCATATCTGCTCCGCTCATCACAAGCGCCTCATTGCAAATGACTTCCCTTGGAGAGAACTTACACATCTCATCTGTGAGTTTCCTCACCGAATCCAGCTCCGTGACAAAATAATCACCGGTCGTCACATCCGCAAATGAGATTCCGAACCGGTCACTAACATACACGATACTCATGATATAGTTATTCCTAGATTCATCCAGCGCCTGAGCATTCAGGTTGGTTCCCGGCGTCACAATGCGAACGACTTCCCGTTTCACCAGTCCTTTTGCCAGCGCCGGATCCTCCATCTGCTCACAGATGGCCACCTTATAGCCTTTGGACACCAGGCGGCTCAGATAGCCATCCACCGCATGAAACGGCACGCCGCACATAGGCGCACGCTCTTCGAGTCCGCAGTTCTTGCCGGTCAGAGTCAGCTCCAGCTCTCTGGAAACGATCTTCGCATCATCAAAAAACATCTCATAAAAATCTCCGAGACGATAAAACAGGATGCAGTCCTTATATTCTTCCTTCGTCTTCATATATTGCTGCATCATTGGTGTAAGTTCTGCCACGAAAATACCTCTCTTTGTTCGTATATCCGGCGTTTGAAACTGCCGGAAAAATATGGTAAACGGAAATGCCATATATTGGTTCTATAAAAACAGCAGCTGTAGATAAAGAGATACCTGCACAGGCTCTTACGGGAACATTGCCCCGTGCCTGTGTGGGTATCCCCTTATCCGCAGCTGCATCCCATCTGCGAAATCGCACACCTGCAGCAAACGGCCGCAAGTGAATATTCTACTCTTGGATTCCTTTCTGAAAGCGTTCCAACAGCTTATCGATCACATGCACCAGATTACCGATCTCCGGCTTGGTAAGCTGTTCATCTGCCCCAAGTGATTCTCCTTTTGCCCTCATCTGGTCATCGATCAAAGACGAGAAGATCACAACCGGTATCTTCTTAAGCCTTGGATCATCTTTCACAAGCTTGGTCAGACGATGTCCATCCATCTCCGGCATCTCAATATCCGTAATGATCAGATTCACCTTATCATACAATTCCGGATCATGACGCAGTTTCTCCAGATAATTCCAAGCTTCCTGACCATTATTGAAATTCTTCACATTCATGAACCCTGCACGCTCCAGGGCATCATCAATCATTTTCTGCAGAAGGACGGAGTCTTCCGCGATCACAAGCGGACTGTCACACAGCGGACGGTCTCCCATCTGTTCCACTTCGGAGATCTGGATACTCGTCTCCGGCGCAATCTCAGCCACGATCTTTTCAAAGTCCAGAATCGTTACCAGCTCTCCCGCACACTGCGCGATACCGGTCGCCACGCCTTCATTCCCATGAGACAACGTCTTATCCGGTTTCTGGATATCTTTCCAGGAGATACGGCTGATGCCTTCAATACTCTGAACACGGAAAGCAACCGTCATCTTATTGAAATTCGTTACAATGAACAGATCCCTTGGTTTATGTTCCAGGTCTTCACCAGTCAGATAATATCCGAGGTCGATGACTGTGATCAGGATGTCTCTTGGTTTGAAGATTCCTTCTACTGCCGGATGAGCGTGAGGCATCGTCTTAACCTTTTCACTCATCATGATCTCCTTGACCTTAGCCACATTGATTCCGTAGAACTCTCCCTGAATCTTGAACTTCATGATCTCAATCTCATTGGTACCTGATTCCAGAAGAATACCCTCTTTTTCTTTCTCCACTTGTATCCGCTCCTTCCTTTATAGATGCTTCTTATTACAGATGCTTCTCGGGCTTGCCCGCCGTCCGGATGATCACATCCCCATTAGCAATGTTAATGAGCATGGTCCGGGCATAACTTCCGCCGGTGTCCTCAGCCGCAATACGCATCCTCTCCTGCATCAATAACTTTTTTACCATTGCTGCATTTCTTTGACCAATATTTCCAAAATCCGAATTGCCCCGGATCTCGAACATCTTGGCCCCTCCCGCAATCTTCACGATCGTCCTGCTTTTCAGCATCCCGAACGCAGACATCTTGCGGATCATCTCTTGAAGCCCGCTGTCCGCATATTTAAATATCTTCGGATCCGTTGGATCCGTTCTGGAAGGCAGCATGATATGCAAAAGCCCGCCCAGCCGAATAGCCGGGTCATACATTGTGATCCCGATGCAGGAACCA